>CAYGIB010000036.1:0-12684 GCA_964349735.1 uncultured Oscillospiraceae bacterium
CGAATCCCCATCTCGGAAATTCGGGACGACAGATTTTGCGTCAACAGGTCGACGATCTTCATGATGGATTCCTTGTTCAACATCCGGAAGAAGATGATCTCGTCTACCCGATTGACAAATTCCGGGTTGAAGGCCTTTTTGAGTTCATCCAAAACCATCTCCTTCGCCTCACTGTAGGTTTTCCCTCCGTAGAGGCGCTCATTGGAGGCTTCGTCAATCGTGACAAAGCTCTTACCGGTCTCCTCGTCGACATGGGTCGTCGGAACCGAGAATCCGATTTTCCGTCCGGCAGAGGTTGTGAGCATTCTGGCACCGATGTTGCTCGTCATGATGATGATGGTGTTTTTGAAATTCACGACCCTTCCCTGTCCATCCGTAAGGCGCCCGTCGTCCAGAATCTGGAGCATCGCGTTAAAGATTTCCGGATGTGCCTTTTCAATCTCGTCGAAAAGAACGACGGAGTAAGGCCGCCTTCTGACCTTCTCGGTCAGCTGCCCGCCCTCCTCATAGCCGACGTAGCCGGGCGGCGAACCAATGAGCTTGGAGACATCATGCTTCTCCATATATTCAGACATGTCGACACGAATCAAGGCGTTCTCATTTCCGAACATTACCTCCGCCAATGCTCTGGCGAGCTCCGTCTTGCCGACGCCGGTCGTCCCGAGGAAAATAAACGATCCGGAAGGACGCTTGGGATCCTTTAATCCGAGCCGACTTCTGCGTATCGCCTTGGAAACGGCGGTGACCGCTTCATCCTGTCCGATGACACGCTTCTTGATCTCTTCTTCGAGGCTCTTGAGCTTCTCGGCGTCACTCTCGTTGATTTTGGATACCGGTATACCCGTCCAGCTTGCGACGATGTGCGCAATATCTTCCGGAGCGAGCTCCTTCTTGTTCTTTACATGATCGTCGTTTATCCTGCGGCGGATTTCACCGAGCTTCTTTTCGAGCTCCAGTTCCTCGTCGCGCAATTTGTGCGCAGTTTCATAATCCTGATTTTCGACCGCTTCATTCTTCAGGCGTACGATTTCATGAATGCGCTGGCCGATTTCCTTGCTTTCATTCGTTTCCTTTGTGCAACTGATTCGAAGACATGAGGCCGCTTCGTCGATTAAGTCAATCGCCTTGTCGGGAAGAAAACGGTCCGGGATATACCGGCTGGACAAAATGACCGCCGCATCTATGGCATCGTCGGGAATCTTAATGCCGTGATGCTCCTCATATTTCTCTCGGATTCCTTTAAGAATCAGGATGGTGTCGGTCGTTGATGGCTCGCGGACGATGACCTGTTGGAAACGGCGCTCCAGTGCAGAATCCTTTTCGATATGTTTTCTATATTCGTCGAGCGTTGTCGCTCCGATAATCTGCATTTCGCCCCGTGTCATCAACGGCTTGAGAATGTTGGCTGCGTCCATCGCGCCCTCGGCGTTTCCGGCACCGATAATTGTGTGGAGCTCATCAATGAAAAGAATGACATTTCCGGCGGTACGCGCCTCTTCGAGACCCTTCTTGAGACGTTCCTCAAAGTCGCCGCGGTATTTGGTGCCCGCAAGCATGGACGCAAGATCCAGCGAAAGAAGGCGTTTCCCTTGTAAAATATCCGGTACGTCATCTTGGATAATCCTTTGAGCCAAGCCCTCCGCGATGGCGGTTTTGCCGACACCGGGCTCACCGATCAAGACCGGGTTGTTCTTGGTTCTTCGCGCAAGAATCTGCATGACGCGATTGATTTCCTCCTCGCGCCCGATAATCGGGTCAATCTTTCCTTCGGCGGCAATCGCCGTAAGGTCGCGGGCAAATTTGTCGAGCACTGCAGTCTTTGATCCCTTCTTCAGCGGAGTCCCGCCCGTTTCCGCATTCTCTTCGGCTTCGATGGATTCACCGTCGCTTCCGTCTTTTTCTGAGGCGGTATCTGCGGCATCCCCTTCAAGAAGATTCATCAGCGAGCCGATTGCCTCGTTGTTGGGAAGGCCGAGCTCGGCGAGAACCCGGTATCCGGTGCATTGTCCGTCCCGAAGAATTGCAAGCAGAATATGCTCCGGCTCGACGATGTTCTGCGACAGGCGCTTGGCCAGAAATTCTGCCAGATAAATAATCCGCTTCGTGCGGTTCGTGCACATCGCAAAAAGCTCGTTCGGATTCATCGGCCGATCGGAAAACTCCTTCGGTTCACGCCCGGTCACCTGAATGATTGCATGCAGAACGCCTTCCTTGTGGATTCCGAATTCCTCCAGAACTTTCCCTGCGGGAGTATCACTCTCGGCAATCGCAAATACAATCTGCTCCGTTCCGATGTAGTCGATTGAAAAAGCATCCGAGCAGACAAATGCACGATAGAGTATATTGATGGTTCTTTCCGAAATGTTCATTTTTTCTTCCTTTCCCGGAATGGGTATATATCCGGCTCGTTTTTGTATTGTCGCATCCCTGCGACTTGTTTCCCTTATTGCGGCTGTATTACTGCGGTTTTTTCTTCTTACTGTCGCATTCCTGCGACTTGTTTTCCGTCAGAATTCTGCGAATCATTTCCGCCCTGTGAACCTCTTGCTGCGGAGCAGACAGAACCTCGCCCTTATCCTTCTGAACTCCGGCCGGTCCGATGAAGGCCGCCAGCCCGGACAGGGTCTCCTCGCTCAGTTCGCGGAAGAAGCCGAGGGCAATCCCCAGCCGCAGGTCACTGATTCGCTTCATCGCTTCCGTATCGGTCATCATTCGCGCATAGAGCAACTCCCCGAAGGATCGATACACCCGATCCCGAATCTTCTCCGGATTACTGTCGAAAAGCTCGCTCCGCAGCTTACGCTCGAGCATTAATACCTCTTCGACCATTCTTTTAAAGCTCAACAGTACATTGGTTTCGGTAATTCCCAGCGTAATCTGATTGGACAGTTGATAGATGTTTCCATTCGCCTGGCTGTGCTCGCCCAGATAACCACGCACGGCAAAACCGGCGTGGGACAATCCGTCGATCAAAGGTTGCATCCTGCCGAGCATCGTCAGTGCGGGCAAATGAACCATTACCGAAGCCCGCATCCCGGTTCCCGTATTGGTCGGGCAGGCGGTCATGAAGCCATACTGTTCCGAGTACGCCACCGGCAGGTGTTTTTCGAGAAATACGGCAATCTCCTCGGCCTTTCGGTATGCCTTGTCAAGTGAGAAGCCGCAATCCATTACCTGTATGCGAACATGGTCCTCCTCATTGATCATGATGCTGATTGATTCGTCTTTCGATATACATACGCTTTGCCCGGGACCGCCCTTTGCGAGGTCATCGCTGATCAGGTGCTTTTCGACCAAAGCGATACGGTCCGGCTCCGGAAGGAGATCCATGTTCAGAGAGACAAATTTCTCGGCATCCACGGAAGGGAGCGACAGAATCGCGGATACGATGCGGTCCCGAACCTCGGATTTTTTGTCGATCGTCATCCTGTGCGGAAAAGAGTATCCGGTGAGATCGCGTGCCAGACGAACTCTGCTGGAAAGTACAACATCCCCGTCTTTGCCATATTGAGTATACCAACTCATTTCCTCACACCCCCTTTGCCTTTAACTTGGCTATTTCATCCCGAAGCACTGCGGCCGTCAAATAATCTTCGCGACTTACGGCAGCCTCCAGTTCTGTCGACTTTTGCGTAATCAACATCTTCCGATGCGTTTTTTCCATGTCCATGAGTTCGGCTGATTCGACCGGTTCCGTAGAATCGGCCTGAATCACGTCATCATCATGATTTGATTGGCTGACGGATGCTGTGAGAATCGCTTGGGAATCGACTTCATGAGCCGGCTTAATTTCCAAATCCATAACTTCCGTTATCGTCTCCTTGTCGTCCGGAAGCTCCAAAGACATCCCGACTCCTTTAATTTGCTCTTCCAGGGAGCACGGCTCTTCAACGCCCGGTTTTTTCTTGGTACCGGTTCGGGTCTTCTCGGCCAATCTTCGGCCAATGTGCTTCTTACCCATCTGCGTACGGCAAAAAACCGGGTCCAATTGAGTCCCGAAAGCGTCGTAGCATTCCGGACACCCGAGAAAGCCGGTCTTCCGAAACTCGTCGAACGACAGGTTACATCTGCTGCATCTTGCGACGCGCCTTCTCTGAAGATCATCCGCTCCGATTCCGAATGTGGTCTGAAATGCGTTTCCCATCGCAGCAAAAGGATTATTGAGCTTCACGGGAACCGAAAACGTCGGAATCGAAATTCCCATCTCCCGTGCACATACATCGCAGAGCATGAAAGTCTGTGGCTTCTTGCCAATCTCCTGCTGCACAATCTGAACGTTGGCCTCGCGCTCTTTACATCTTTGACATTTCATCGCTATACTCCTTGTTATATTCTCTATTCGTGTTTCATTCGCCTCATTTACGGGTCTTATCGGTTACCCGTAATCAGACTGATTAACATATTTTTGAAAATGTCCATTCGAACGGTTCCTTTTCGATCCGAATCGATTCCGGACAGTGCGTTGTCCGAGACGGCCGCCATGATCAGTTTCGCATAGTCCGCGGAAATGACCTGATAGTCTAAGAAATTCTGCAAATATATTTCTGCCTGTTGCTGAGATAGGTCCTCGCCGAGCGAATTGATCGTGTGCATCAGGTAATCCGTGAACGCCCGGTTCTGTACCCGGGAGACTCTGATTTGTCCGCCCCCGCCTCGCCGGCTCTCAACGATGAAGCCCTGACCGTTCGTAAATCTCGTGGACAAAACATATGTGATTTGCGACGGAACGCAGTTGACCTTCTCCGCAAGGGAGCTTCTGCTGATTATCGCTACACCTTCGTTCTCATCCAGCATTTGCTTAATCATCGTCTCGATAACATCTACCAATCGGGCCAATTCACTCATCCTTTCACAGTTCAGTCGCATAGACCAAGGATATTATTTGACTTTGACTATCTTTGACTTACTTTTATTATATATCCCGCTCCGCTCCTGTCAAGTGTTCCCGCCTTTAAAAAAGACAGTCCCGAGGTTCCTCGGGACTGTCTGCTGTTACTTGTTGACTTTCCTTCACCGGACTTTGTGTTTCCGTATTACTTGTCGGTGCTGCAATCGTCGTCATCCGACTCGGTGCCCGCAGCCGCGTATTTCCCCAAAAGCTCCATGTTTTCGGGAATCACGGGTACTGCGGTAATCTTGCGGTAACGGCTCATGCCCGTGCCTGCCGGAATCAGCTTGCCGATAATCACGTTCTCCTTGAGACCGAAGAGCGGATCAATCTTGCCCTTTACCGCCGCATCCGTCAAGACACGGGTGGTTTCCTGGAAGGACGCCGCAGACAGGAACGAGTCGGTTGCAAGCGACGCCTTGGTGATGCCTAAGAGGGTTCTCTTTCCCTTCGCCGGCTCGAGTCCACGTGCTTCCACGCGGAGGTTCTCCTCTTCATAATCGAAGATATCAACAAGGCTTCCGGTCATCAGCTCCGTGTCACCGGGATCGTCAATTCGAATTTTTCGCATCATCTGACGAGTGATGACCTCGATGTGTTTATCATTAATCGTAACACCACCGCTTTTATAGACCTTGATTACTTCGCTGATGATATACTTCTGAACACCGCGCACGCCTTTGATTTTCATAATCTCCTGCGGGCTGACCGTACCGTCCGTCAATAGGTCTCCGGCTTCGACAAATTCTCCGTCGCGCACCTTGATGGTCGCGGAGTACGATACCGGGTATCTCTTCTCTTCGGTTCCGAGTTCGCTGTCCTCGGCCTCGGCGGCGGTGACGACAATCTCGCGCTTCCGCTTGCTTCCTTCCTCGATCCGGACAATACCGTCGATCTCGGAAATAATCGCCTGTCCCTTTGGCTTCCTGGCCTCGAAAAGTTCCTCGACACGGGGAAGACCCTGGGTAATATCGTCACCCGAGGCAATGCCTCCGGTGTGGAATGTACGCATCGTTAACTGCGTGCCGGGCTCGCCGATGGATTGCGCAGCCATGATACCAACTGCTTCGCCGCCAATCGCCTTCTCACCGGTCGCCAGGTTTACACCGTAGCAATGAGCGCAAACGCCCTTGTGAGTCCGACAGTCAAAGACCGATCGAATCTTGACCCGCGTGAATCCGAGCTCCTCAATTCTATTCGCGACGTCCTGTGAGAATTGCTCGTTGCGACCGATGATTGTCTCGCCGGTCTTCGGATTCACAATTTCCTCGGCGCTAAAACGACCCGCGAGACGCTCGTTCAGGGGCTTGATAATATCTTTCTTATCATTGGCGATCGTGGCAATCTCACGCACATAGGTAAAGTCATCCGTTCCGCAGTCTTCCTCGGTGATGATGACGTCCTGCGCGACATCGACCAATCGACGCGTCAGATATCCGGAGTCAGCGGTCTTCAGCGCCGTATCCGAAAGCGACTTTCTCGCTCCATGAGATGAGATAAAGAACTCCAAAACGTTCATTCCCTCACGCAGATTCGACTTGATTGGTATTTCGATTGTCTTACCCGAGGTATCGGACATATTGCCGCGCATACCAGCCAACTGTTTAATCTGATTAATCTGTCCGCGCGCTCCTGAATCCGACATCATCTTGATTGGATTATAAGGCCCGAGGTTCTTCTTGAGTTCCTCCGTTATTGCGTCCGTCGTGCTGTTCCAGATGCCGATAACGGCTCTGTAACGCCCGTCCTCATTGAGCATACCGCGGTGGTACATGTCGTTGACGTGTTCGACCTTTTCCTCCGCCTCGCGAATCATTTTCTCCTTGACATCCGGGACAATCATGTCCTCGATGCCGATGGAAATGCCGCCGCGGGTCGAATACTTGTACCCCAGTGACTTGATGTCGTCCAAAAGCATCGCCGTCTTGGCGATACCGTGAATGCGGATTGCGCGATCGATTACGTCTTCCAGTCTCTTTTTTCCAATCAGAAAATCGCACTCCAAGAGCAACTCGTTACTGGGATTTGTACGATCGACATATCCTAAATCCTGGGGGATGATTTCGTTGAAGATGAATCGACCCAAGGTAGACTTCACCAGACCGGTGCGCATTTTGCCTTTCACTTCGCGGGTAACGCGAACGGTAATCGGCGCGTGCAGCTCAAGGTGATGATCGTCATATGCCATAATCGCTTCTTCCAAGCAGGAGAAGACCATGCCTTCACCCTTTTCGTCGGGCTTATCTATGGTCAGGTAATAGCAACCCAGAATCATATCCTGTGTCGGGACCGTAACCGGCTTTCCGTCCTGCGGTTTCAAAAGGTTATTGGATGAAAGCATCAGGAATCGAGCTTCGGACTGAGCTTCTGCCGAGAGCGGAACATGAACCGCCATCTGGTCTCCGTCAAAGTCCGCATTAAAAGCAGTACAGACCAACGGATGCAGTTTGATTGCGCGGCCTTCAACCAGAATCGGCTCGAATGCCTGAATGCCGAGTCTGTGAAGGGTCGGTGCGCGGTTCAACATGACCGGGTGATCCCTAATGACCTCCTCGAGGATGTCCCAAACCACATCGGATGAGCGCTCGACCAGTCTCTTTGCCGTCTTAATGTGCTGGGCGTGCCCGTCGTTGACCAATCGCTTCATCACAAATGGCTTGAAGAGTTCGAGCGCCATTTCTTTAGGCAGACCGCATTGATGCATCTTCAGCTCCGGTCCGACAACAATGACGGAACGTCCGGAATAGTCGACACGCTTACCGAGAAGATTCTGACGGAAGCGGCCTTGTTTGCCCTTTAGCATAGCCGAAAGCGACTTGAGCGCGCGGCTGGAAGCGCCCGTTACGGGTCGTCCTCTTCTGCCGTTGTCAATCAGTGCGTCAACCGCTTCTTGAAGCATACGCTTCTCGTTCCGGACGATAATCTCGGGAGCACCGAGCTGCAGAAGCTTGCTCAGACGATTGTTCCGGTTGATGACGCGGCGATATAAGTCATTGAGATCGGAGGTTGCAAAACGACCGCCGTCCAACTGAACCATCGGGCGAAGCTCGGGAGGAAGAACGGGAAGCACATCCAAAATCATCCATTCCGGCTTATTGCCGGACTTCTTGAAAGCCTCGACAACCTCAAGTCGCTTGACGATTCTGGCTTTCTTCTGACCGGATGAATTACGGAAATCCTCTCGAAGGCTTTCTGCCAGCTTGTCGATATCAATCTGTTTGAGAAGAATCTTAATCGCTTCAGCGCCCATTTTGGCGACAAAGGAATTACGACCGTGCTGATCGATTGCGTCCCGATATTCTTTCTCTTCGATAATCGAATGCTTAATGAGTTCCGTGTTGCCCGGATCGATGACGATATACGCCCCGAAATAGAGCACTCTTTCCAGATTTCTGGGCGTGATATCCAGAATCAGACCCATACGGCTCGGAATTCCTCTAAAATACCAAATATGCGAAACGGGCGCCGCCAACTCAATGTGTCCCAAGCGCTCACGGCGAACCTTGGACTTAGTGACCTCGACTCCGCATCGATCGCAGATGATTCCCTTATATCGGATTTTCTTATACTTGCCGCAATGGCACTCCCAGTCTTTTTGCGGCCCGAAAATCCGCTCGCAGAACAGTCCGTCCCTCTCGGGCTTGAGTGTTCTGTAGTTGATTGTCTCCGGTTTTTTCACCTCGCCGTGTGACCAACTCTTTATGATTTCCGGCGACGCCAGTCTGATCCCGATGGACTCGAAATGATTCAGTTCAAACATTGCACGAAGTCTCCTTCCCATGCGACAAAGCCCGCCCGAAAAACGGTGCGGAACGAAAAAAGTTACTCATCCTCGGTCAAATCTTCGTCGACCTCGATACCATCATCCTCTGTGACTTCGAGCTCCAAATCCGGAAACTCGAGGTCATCCAGACTGTCCACGACGTCAGTATCCTCCGTCAATTCTCCGTCCGGTCCAACCTCGGAGAATCCCTGCCCCGCCAATTCGTTTTCGCTGGGCTGCATGATGTATTTCGATATCAGCTCCGGGTCGGGAGTCGGCAAATCGCCGTCCTCCTCGGTTGCGTCGGGAATTTCGCATTCCTCGTTCTCTCCGGTGTAAATATGTACATCCAGAGCCAGTGACTGGAGCTCTCTGACCAAAACCTTGAAAGACTCGGGGATGCCGGCCTCAGGAACACTCTGCCCTTTCACGATTGACTCGTAGGTCTTCGTACGCCCGGTGATGTCGTCGGATTTGACCGTTAAAATCTCCTGCAGTGTGTGCGCCGCACCATATGCCTCAAGAGCCCAGACCTCCATCTCTCCGAAACGCTGTCCGCCGAACTGAGCTTTACCGCCCAAAGGCTGTTGTGTCACCAGAGAATACGGTCCGATTGAACGGGCATGGATTTTATCGTCGACCAGGTGATGAAGCTTCATGTAATACATCACGCCGACCGTGATTCGGCTCTCAAAAGGCTCTCCGGTACGTCCGTCAAAGAGGATGGTTTTACCATCCGAGTCAATGCCCGCTTCCTTAAAGGCTGCCACGATATCCGTTTCGTTTGCACCGTCGAAAACCGGTGTCGCAATCTTCCAGTTCAGAGCGCGCGCCGCGTACCCGAGGTGAACCTCCAAAAGCTGTCCGATATTCATACGGGAGGGAACACCCAAAGGATTCAATACGATATCCAGCGGGGTTCCGTCCGGAAGGAACGGCATGTCCTCTTCGGGGAGAATCATCGAAACGACGCCCTTGTTTCCGTGACGACCGGCCATCTTGTCTCCGACCGAGAGCTTTCTCTTCTGGGCGATGTACACGCGGACCAGCTTGTTGACGCTGCCCTTGAGCACGTTGTCGTTATCCTTGGTAAACACCTTGACATCCACGACGATTCCGGACTCTCCGTGCGGGACGCGAACCGAGGTATCGCGAACCTCTCGAATCTTTTCACCGAAAATCGCCCGGTACAGGCGTTCTTCAGCCGTTAGCTCAGTCTCTCCCTTTGGCGTAACCTTACCGACGAGAATATCACCGGCCTGAACCTCTGCACCGACGCGAACCACGCCGTCTTCGTCGAGATCCTTAAGTGCATCGTCGCTGACATTCGGTATTTCTCTTGTGATCTCTTCCGCGCCCAGCTTTGTGTCTCGTGCCTCGCACTCGTATTCCTCGATATGAATCGAGGTGTACACATCGTCTTTAACCATTCTCTCGTTAATCAGCACGGCATCCTCATAGTTATATCCTTCCCAGGTCATGAACCCGATAAGGACGTTACGTCCCAGGGACAGCTCTCCTTCGGAGGTGGACGGGCCGTCGGCAATAACGTCACCGGCCTTCACTTCATCGCCGGTACGAACAATCGGCTTCTGGTTGATGCATGTGCTCTGATTAGAGCGCTGGTACTTGATTAAGGGGTACGTTTCCTTTTTCCCCTCGCTATTCAGAATTACAATCCGGTCCGCAGAAACAAAGGTGACTATGCCGTCACTCTTTGCAACCCGGCAAACACCGGAATCCTTTGCTGCCCTGTATTCCATACCGGTACCGATAATCGGGGACTCGGTCTGAATCAGAGGAACGGCCTGACGTTGCATGTTCGATCCCATCAATGCACGGTTGGCATCGTCGTTTCCGAGGAAGGGAATTAATGCGGTGGCAACGGATACAAGCTGTTTCGGGGAAACATCCATATAGTCGACATTTTCCGGACTCACTTCGATGAATTTGTCCAGGTAACGGCATACGACTTTCTTATCGAGGAAATGCCCCACTTCGTCAATCGGCTCGTTCGCCTGCGCAATGTTGAAATAGTCCTCCTGGTCGGCGGTCATATAGACCACGTCTCGTGTGACGATACTCTTCTTCTTGTCGTAATGCCGGTACGGTGTCTCGATGAAGCCGTACTTGTTCACGCGTGCATACGTCGCCAGGGAATTTATCAGGCCGATGTTCGGGCCTTCCGGCGTCTCAATCGGGCACATTCTGCCGTAATGAGACGAGTGAACGTCACGAACCTCAAAGTTCGCACGGTCGCGGGATAGGCCTCCGGGCCCCAATGCAGACAATCTTCGCTTATGTGTCAGCTCCGCCAGCGGATTGGGCTGGTCCATGAACTGTGAAAGCTGAGATGAACCGAAAAACTCTTTGACTGCAGCGCTTACCGGCCGGGTATTCACAAGTTGAAGCGGGGTAACCGTCGAAATGTCGGGCACCGCCCCCATTCGCTCGCGAATATTTCTCTCCATGCGGGAGAATCCGATGCGAATCTGGTTCTGCAACAGCTCGCCAACCGACCGGACTCTGCGGTTTCCAAGATGGTCGATATTATCCAGGTGTCCGATACCGGACTCCAATCCCAAGAGATAACTGACGGTGGCTATGATATCATCAACCGTTAAATGCTTCGGCATCAGGTCGTATTGATGCGCCTTCAAGGCTTCGATCAAAGCTTCCGTCAAATGTCCCTTCTCCGCGGTGCGCAATTCCGAAACGATCGATCGCAGTACGCCGGTCCTGACTTTCTCGTTGACCGGAGTCGCCGATATGTCAAAATCCTTGAGTTCCTTTGCCGAAAAGCTGGCGCGTAAAAACACATCGGCGTCCACGCGTGCGTTACCGATCACCTTAAATTCCTTGTCGGATATCCGTACCGTATCTCCGATTGTGATAATCGGGAAAATAAATACTTCATTAACACCGGCGTTCTCAATCTCGATTGCCTTCTCAGGGGAAATTACGGAGTCTGATGTCAGAATCACCTCTCCGTCATCGGAAACGACATCGCGAGATGCCTTGTGCCCCTTGATGCGGGTGGCCAAAGACAGCTTCTGATTAATCTTATATATGCCGACCCGAGCGAGATCGTATCTCTTCGGATCGAAAAACATGCCGTTCAACAGGGATTCGGCACCCTCGATGGATGTCGGCTCACCGGGACGCAGCTTGCGATACAGTTCGGAAAGTCCTTCCTCGCGGGTATGCGACGTATCTTTCTCGATTGTGGCGTTGAGGCATCGCTCGTCCCCGAAAAGAGTCCGGAGCTCCTCGTCGGTTCCGATACCGAGCGACCGGAGAAAAACAGTCAGCGGAAACTTACGGGCTCGGTCCACTCGAACGTAAATCACTCCGTTGGCGTCCATCTCGTACTCAAGCCAAGCACCCCGGTTCGGGATAACCTGAGATGAATACAACTCCACGTCTGTCTTGTCCCGCTCAGACGAATAATAGGCTCCCGGGGAGCGAACCAGCTGGCTGATGATGACCCGCTCCGCTCCGTTGATGATGAACGTGCCGTTATCCGTCATAATCGGAAAATCGCCGATAAAAACGGATTGCTCTGTAATCCGTAAATCGCGCTTGTTATTCAGGCGAACTTGAACCTTCAACGGAGCCGCAAAATTGGAATCCTTTTCCTTGCAATCTTCTATGCTGTGCTGGGGATTATCAATGTCAAATTCTTTCTCTATGAACGATAGCTCTATATCCCCCGAATAATCCGTGATCGGCGATACCTCACGCAAAACCTCCATCAGACCTTCATCTAAAAACCACTGATAAGAATTCTTCTGGACCTCGATCAGGTTCGGGACTTCAATGACTTCATCGATACGAGAGTAGGATAAACGCTCCACTCTTCCCTGCTTAACGGGATGCACCATTACACATCACCTCACGAATGTTCCGGCTGTTAGGCCATCGATGTCGCGTCAGCGGCATTTACGGGCAATATAACGGTCTTGCAAGCCGAACAACAGACCGTATCCCCTGTAAAAACACGAAAGGCGAGATGCCTCCAATTTATAACGCG
>CAYGIB010000037.1:0-12595 GCA_964349735.1 uncultured Oscillospiraceae bacterium
GGAGACAGCATCCACATCAACAGTCTGTTCTGAGAGCACTTTTTCTTTCAGGTCACTGTTAAGACTGTCCCTACCGTTCTGGATTTTTATAGACTGAATATCAGTAATCCGGTGATCTAGTATTGTAACCTCTACCGTGGTGCTCCAGCGATAGCGATCATAGCTTCCGGTATAGGTTCCGTCCGGTATTTGTGTCAGATCAACCGCCTCAATGTCGAGGTTTGTGGCTTCTTTCAGGCCCGGAAGTGCGACGGCAAGCGTTAATCCGATCAGAACAAATAAAATTGCAGTCACTATTAGAAATTTTTTTAATCCTTTTTTCATAATCCGCTGTCTCCTTAAAAATCGTTTGAATGAAATCTATATTCGACTCAGGCAGTCCACGACCCGGTGAATCTGCTCTTCGCGCGCCTCGGATGACCATTGGACAATCCCGGAAGCAATGACGGGCGCGCCCTTTTGTTCCACGGCGCGGGTGATTTGTTTCACGGCTCGCGTACTGCCCATCCATTTGAGCTTAAAATGCTGGGTTACAAAGCATGCCGCTTTCTTGTCCCGGAGTGCGGGGAGCCGGGTCAGGTATTCCTTCATGAACGGTGAAAGCTGAGCGCCTGCAACCGGGGCTCCAAAGATCACCGCATCGTAAGGGGAGGGATCCGGAATCGCAGTCAGCCGGACCGGTCCTTTGACTTGCGATTTCTCATTTTCGACAGAAATTTGCTCCAATCGAACCGAATGCCCTTTTGTAAGTAGAGCTTCCATTATTTTCTCTCCGACAGAAAGTGTATTACCGGTGTGGGAGTAGATGATGATTCCAATGTTCATAAGGCAGCTCTATTTCTCAGCAAAAAGTCAGCCACCTGATCCAGTTCTTCGTACAGCATTTCAATTGACATTCCGTTATCCGAAAAATAAAGCGCCAGCAAGCCCTGAAGGGAGTAGATGAAGGTCTTCGCCAGGGCTGCAACCTCTGACTCCGTAATCACTCCGCTCTCCACAAATCCGCGGTACGTTTCCAGATATTGCATGCTGAAATCAAGCACCTCAGCCCGATCTTTCTCGATCGGATGTAAGCGGTATGAATAGAAAAAACTGAAGACATTGGGGTTATCGATGAAGTATTGAACGTACAATCGATTCTGCTTTTTGATGTCATCCAGGTCGAACAGTTTCTTCGGAAGGGTTTTTTGCATGTGCACAATGAGGTCACTAATCATGTCTGCTTTGACATCCTGCAAGAGCTCGTTCAGTGTATTATAGTAGTTGTAAATCGTCGAAAAAGTATAGCCGGCCAAATCAGCGACTTTCCGTACGGAGACATTCTCCACTCCTTCGTCGAGAATGATTTTTTTTGCGGCCTGCACAAAATAGGATCTGACTCTCTGATTCTTCAGGCTTTGCTTCCCGGTTATTTCTTTTGACTCATCCATTCTGGCCTCCTGAGTGTTCTCGAAAAGAGCGGCCGTGCGAAAATAATAACAATGTTCAATAATAAGAACATTGTTATCTTACAGCAATCGGATTTGCATGTCAAGAGGGTATAGAGCCGATCATTTGCGGAGTATAATAATCGTGAAATGTATTTATTGATTCTGTAATATGACAGACGAAGAGAGGAATCATGATGCGTAAACAGTTTTTCGCAGGGATGATCAGCTTCTTTTTCATCATAACCTTCTTTTCCGGTTGTATTTCCTTTGAGCCAACTGCCGTTTCCGGCCCGGAATCCTCGACGGATCCATTAGAGAACTCGGAATCCTCGACGAATTCAATAGAGGCCATGGATTATCGACACGAGATGAGACAATTTGTTCAGGGAATCAGTGCATACTTGAAATGCCAGGAGCCGGGGTTTGCCATTATTCCCCAAAACGGCGAGGACATTGCGATTCAGGATGGCGTCGTTTTTCAAGAGTACATGGACGCTGTCGATGGCATCGGCCGGGAAGATTTTTTATATGGATACAATAAGGACAACACGGCTACACCGGCGGAGGACCGCGAATTTATGCTGTCATCTATGAATGTTTACTTGGAATATGGTAAGAGTGTTTTGGTCATTGATTATTGCTCTTCGGCAGCTAAAGTGCAGGACTCCTATGATACCAACCGGGACTATGGCTTCATCTCTTTTGCAGCAGACGAGCGTAACTTGAACAGCATCCCTGCACTGCCGCAGCCTATTTTCAATGAAAACACCCGGGATGTGCTGCAAATATCCGACGCGGAAAATTACCTGTACATCATTAACCCCGAGTCGTTTTCCTCGAAAAGCGATTTTCTGGATGCGATCAGCAACACCAATTATGATCTGGTCATTGTGGATTTGTTTTTCGATGAATCGCCGCTGACGGCATCGGACATCGCCCGGATCAAGGTCAAGGAAAACGGAGCCGAAAGGCTTGTGATCTGTTACATAAGCATCGGTGAAGCGGAAAATTATCGCTATTATTGGAAAGACGATTGGAGCCAAAATCCCCCGGCCTGGCTGGGCGAAGAGAACCCGGATTGGGAAGGCAATTATAAGGTCAAATACTGGGAACCGGAATGGCAGGAAATCGTTTACGGCAACGATCGATCGTATGCGAAAATGATCCTGGATGCCGGCTTTGACGGGGTCTATCTCGACATCATCGATGCATTTGAATATTATGAAGAGAAGTAGAGCTGCGGAGGTTTCTATGACCACACAATTTAGGAATTCCATCGCTTTGGTACATAACATTGAGATATCGAAGGCGTTTTACAGAGATGTCATCGGAATCAACATTGTGCAGGATTCGGGGAGCTTTGTGCTTTTCGAGGGAAAATTCGCCATACACGACGCAGCACTTTTCTATGGATCTATCGAAAAGCCTTACGATGGGGAGAAAATGGGTCGGGACAATCTTGATCTTTACGTAACGACCGATGATCGGGGTGCGATGCAGGAGAAACACTTATGAAAATTTATATGAAGCTTTCAAAAAAAGAAGTTCGACTGATTTGCTTAACGAATTCTTTCTGGGAGATAAGAAAAGCGCGCCGACTTCTCATTGTCGTTCTCATATTGACGATTTTGGCAACACTTTCTATTGTGATCTTGAATCCTGCAAACATTTTGTTTGCCGCAACGATTGTGGGCATGGTTGCCTATATAGGTGCTGTATTTGCGGGCATTCGGATTTTGAAGTCCTGGTATGCAGTTTATTGCTATTGGCAGGGGAAAACAAGGACTGATCCGGAATATATTGAAACCAGTGACGAGGGAATTTCCTGTTTCTCCAATGATTTGATAAGCGTTTATCCATGGAGCACGGTTCTCGACGTTTATGAGACGAAGAATTTCTATTTCATAGCGACTTCAAAAGAATTGAGACTTGCTATTCCGCGAAGATGTTTTGCAGACCAGAGTCAAATGGAAGCTTTTGTTTTACTCCTGAATAATAATATTGAAAAAAAGAGGTTGCATATGAAAAATTATCCTGTCGGTGTTACTGCGCCTGATTTTATGGAAGAAGTCATCCCGACGCCGCCTCAAGAGATTATGGAGGAGATTCTCGAAAAACCGGCCATCGGAGAGGAACTATTTGCCTTGCGGTTTACCCCGCGCGCAAAGGATTTCTATGGCCTTGTTTTCTGGCAATACTTCACATCCAAAATAGGTATTCAAATGACCATTGCCGGTCTGCTTCTCTTGGCGCTGTTTTTTGCTACTGCATACAATGGTTCCTTTCGGCAGGGTGATTGGATGATAATTACTTTATCTTTAGTCATTTTGATCGCCGGTCTGTTTTGCTTGCTATTTGTGCCCATTCAAATTGTTTTCATTATTATAAAAGGAAACGGCAAAAAATCCATATACAGCAATGAAATTTCATATCAATTTTATAAGGACTCCTTTCTCGTGGGAACGGTGCCTGCAAATGAAGTCATGCGGGTTTATTGGAAGGATCTTGTTAAGATTAATGAATCTCCCCAAGCATTTTTTCTTTATGATGCAAAAAACATAGCACACATCATACCGAAGAGAGCTTTTACCGGCGAGGAAGAGAAAAAGAAAAGGATGAAAGCACTATTGTATGATGCAAGAAAGAAATTGATTTAGTTGCCAACAAGCGGGACGAAAAGATCTACTTGCAGGTTTCGGACAACATCAGCGACTCGAAAACCTTCGCACGCGAGGTGGATACGCTACTGCAGATCAAGGATGCCCACCCCAAGATAATCAATGCAAGGACAAGGCACGAAGCATACCAGCATGAAGGCATCCGGATCGTAGATTTTGCGAACTGGCTTGCCGGTTAAGATATATGTATAATGATAAAAAACAGCCACGCGATGGTGTTGCGCGAAAGGACTTTGCTTCATGACGAATATTGTTGCCGCCTCAGCAATCAATATCGTGGCGCTTGTCATTTTATCCCGAATGGTGTTCAGCAATAATGTCCTGGTCAGTGGGCGCAAAAGACCGTTTTTCGGCGGGATCGTCCTTACCATCATCGTTATTCTGGCTGAAGTCGGTACGATCGTGACCGGTGACGGCGGCTCAGCGTGGCGCAGCCTGAATATTGTCAGTAATGTGATCGGGTTTATGCTCACGCCTTTCATTCCGATTGTCCTGCTTTCCATATTCGACAGTAATGTTTTGAAAGCACGCCTGTATTTACTGCTGCCGGCCTTGCTTAATGGCATCGCGGCTGTTTTATCACCATTTTTCGGTTTGCTGTTTTCTATTGACTCAGACAACCGATATAGCAGAGGGAACCTTTTTATTTTTTTTGTGGCGGTGTACATGTTTCATCTTTTGCTCCTGGTCGGTGTATCATTGAGCAAAGGCCGAGGACATCTATATTCGATTCATTGGTACATATTCGGTTTGACTTTGTTTGTTGTCGCCGGCACAGTGATACAACTTGTTTTTCCGTCGGTCTTTTCCTCCTGGCATTGTGTTACCTTGGCTCTGTTTCTTTACTACCTTTTGCTGTCGGAACATGACGGCAGATTAGATTTTCTGACAGGGTTATATAACCGGTCCGCATTTGAAAGGGACATTGAGATCTTGGGGAAAAGAAAGCGATATACGGTCATCGTCTTGGATCTCAATGATTTTAAAAAGATTAATGACACCTTTGGCCATGACTACGGAGATGCTGTTTTAAAGAAAGTGGCGGAAATCATAAGAGAATCGTTTGATCATGATTGCAACTGCTATCGCATCGGCGGAGATGAGTTTTACGTGCTCTGCAAAGGGTCAGACCCGGAAAAGGTCAAGTGCCGGCTGAGAAGAATGACGAGCAAACTGACCGGGGAGCGTAGCCTTGACAGTACCCTGCCGACGGTTGCGTATGGACTCGGTATTTCGCAAACGGATATGCCGGATATTCAAGCCATGCTCAAGGCGGCAGACGAAGAGATGTATCGATACAAACAGCAACAGAAAGAGAAGACGAGGTCAGACGAAGAGAGGGTCTTTATTCAGGTTGGAGGTTGACGGGATAACGCTTATCGCGAAGACATCGGAACGGAATGAATACTTGCTTTTATTTGGCCTTTTCGTAAGCACGTCTCAGCCAATCTCCGACAAGCTCCTCGAAAAGCTCCTTCTGCTCGATCTGCAGATTGTGGCCGGCCATATCGAGAGAAGGCTTGATTGGTGCTCCTGCAGGATTGAATGATGTGTTCCGTTATTCAAAGATGATAGTCGCTTTTCGTATCCTCTTCTGCGTTCATGTTTTGCTCGGTTATCGGATAATCGTCGCTTTTCGTATCCTCTTCTGCGTTCATGTTTAGTTCGGCCATCGGATGATCGTCGCTTTTCGTATCCTCTTCTGCTTTCATGTTTAGTTCGGCCATCGGATGATCGTCGTTCTTCGTTTCCTCTTCTTTGTTCATTTTTTGTTCGGCTATTTGCTGAATTTTTTTCTCGTTTTGACAACAAGATAGACATCATATACGATGTTCCCTCCTATAAAAAGCATAAAGAACTCAGGCGAAATATAGCCGCTTGATATGACTCCGTCCTTGGAATACATATAAAACCCGAAAATTCCGAGAAGGACCGTAAAAGCAATTTTTATTATTGTGTTTCTATACGTGACTGTCTCTTGCTTTTCAGCGGCTTCCTGTGCAATTTGTGTATTCTCGTCGATTTTCTGTTGTTCAATAATCATGGCCTTTTCTTCATCGGTACGCGAACTTTCATCCTTGTTAGCGGCCTCTGCCGCTACTTTTTGAACGGTCACAAGCCTCTCCTGTTCAGAAACAAAACACACGGATGCTTTGTCTTTAAACTGCTTGTCGATCCAACCGTTTCGTCTCATTTTTTTGTTTCCGAGCAGTAGTATCACGGTTGGAATATGCGTCCCGGCGATCAAACACATTAAGATCATCCGGATATTTCTACCCCAAAGCATCTCCAGACCTATATATGCACCAATGAAACTGAGCAGGCCTGCGGGCAGTAAACTCAGAGCCCCCGCAATCAGCAGAGGAGAATCCCCCGGAAGCGACCCGGAAAGAATCATCGAGACGAGAAAAAACACACAGAAAGGAATCGAGATGAACAGCATCCAAAAGACCCAATTCACGTAGCCGCGAGGAGTCTTTCCCACACAATCATCGCATAAGGCACAGGGTAATGCTCCGTCAGCGGCATTAACATCGATTCGTGCCAATTTACCGTTCAAAACCATAGCATACGTCGCTACATTGCATTCCTTCGTCTCTTTGCAGCTCAAACAGACTGCTTTTTTCTTCTCGAAAACTTCCTTCATATTTCACCTCCGTAATGCTCACAATCAAATTGAGAGTCACCTGCCCCCCGTAAGATGAGTGTAGCATCAACAAAAGAGAAATCAAGCGACTCATCTTACATCTGTATGGAAATTTCCTCACCATCATTCGGGATGAATAAGCGTTCCGACCACTCTTTTCGAGCCGCGAATTCACGGAGCATCTTGCGCGAAAAAGAACAATGGTTATAGGCCTCCATATGGACGGCGATCATTTTTGCGTTGAGAAGGCGCTTCGCGATCTGTGCGATGTCATATCCGGACATCGTAATGCGTCCCCCGAGCAAGAATCGCGCCGCTCCGGCATTTGCGATCACAATATCCGGTTTGTATTTTGTCAGGGCATCATCGACTTCCGGACACCAGATCGTATCCCCCGTAATATATATGACCGGCTCATTTTTCGCGCTGAGGACATACCCGGATACCGGACCCATACGGACTCGAATGATGCCGTTCCCGTGCTGACCTCCCGTACGGGTAATGGTGATTCCTTTCCAAATCAACTCCTCGATTACGGGATGAATTTCTGTGAATCCAAGCCTTGCGAATCGGTTTACATCTTCTTTTTAACATAGGATCGGCATTTTTCTGCCGATTCTTTTTTCGGCCTCTTTATCAAAATGATCCGCGTGTGTGTGCGTTATAAGTACGGCATCCATGGATTGGAGCCAGTCATCGAGTTTTTCATCTTCGATCGGCAGATCGGTGAGCGGATTTGACCGCATATGCGGCGTTTTCGGGACCGGCGGCAGTGTACCTTTACTGCTTAGCACCGGATCGATCAGCAGACGTATTCCGCCGATTTGAATCACTGTTGTGGCGTGTCTTATGAGTTTAATGTCCATACTTATTTTTCCTCTCGCATCAAAATTTCGTATGATATCATTATATTGTGAATGGACATTCCCATCCATTTCGTGTCAAAGGCAGTTTGTGTTTTATTCTTTCATCATGAAAGGAGTTGCCCGTTTTGCTGGATAATATTGATCAACAGATTCTTTATTTCTTAAAAAAGAACGCTCGCATCTCATGGAAAGATATCGGCGCGCAGGTCCATTTGACGGGACAGGCCGTTGCGGCTCGTATCGCAAAGATGACGGATGAGGGGATCATCCGAAGCTTCACGATCGATATTAACAGTAAAAAGATCGGCATCGGGCATTCCGGATTTATTACCGTTTATATGAAAACGAATGATCACGAGGGTTTTCTTGAGTTTGTGAGAGAGGACGACGGGATCGTCGAAGCCAGCCGAATCAGCGGAGCCGGGTGTTACCTCCTTAAATTCAAAGTGAAAACTGAGGAGGATTTGAATCTTCTTTTGAAAAATATTTTGTTGTTCGGGAATTACCGCCTCAGTATCATTGTCGGGGATGTTAAGAGGTAGGCAGTCCGGGAAAAGATTGAAGGTGGATCAACGAACTTTTCTTTGGCACAGAAAATAGGGCAGACCACTTGCATGACGTGGCAATCAATAGAATTGCCCAAATTTAGGTGATATAATAGCAACGTCCTTAATAGTGGCGTCCATAATAATGATACCGGAAACTATTATTGTGATTGAATTTCAAACAAGGTGATCATCAGGCCGCAACAGAACAAAAACATATTTCACAGTTCAAAAACCGGCAATTACGGGAGCATATAATGGATGATATAGAGCAAGCATTACAGCCAGGTATTAAAATTGAAACGAAAGGGATCAATCTTTACTATGGTGCATTTCAGGCATTACGGAATGTTTCTCTGGATATTCAAGAATGTGCGATCACGTCCATAATCGGACCATCCGGCTGCGGCAAATCCACGCTCCTGCGCATTTTTAACCGGATGAACGATATGATCCCTTCGGTTCGGGTGGAAGGCAAAGTGCTAATATCCGGCACCTCTATTTATGATAAAAATACGGATGTTGTCGCACTCAGAAAAAGGGTTGGAATGGTTTTTCAAAGACCGAATCCGTTTCCGATGTCTGTGCATGATAATATAGCGATTGGCCCGAGGCATCACGGAATAACCCATGCGTCTGATTTGTCGGGCATTGTCGAGAAGTGTTTGCGTGAAGTAGCCCTATGGGACGAAGTAAAGGATAGTCTGAAAAAACCTGCTCTGGACCTATCTGCGGGTCAGCAGCAACTCCTTTGTATTGCGCGCGCACTTGCGGTTGAACCTGAAGTCATTTTGATGGACGAATCCTGCAGTGCCCTGGACCCCGAATCAACACTCAAAATCGAAGAGTTAATGCGCATACTTTCCGACAAATACACAATCGTTATTGTTACGCACAACATGGAGCAGGCAGGACGAGTCTCAGACATGACTGCCTTTATGATGATGGAGCCGGATAAGGCCGGCGTACTCGTCGAATATGCCCCGACCGCAGAGATTTTTTCCAATCCAAGAGACAAACGTACCGAGGACTACATTTCAGGCCGTTTCGGATAACCATTATTGAGAGGAGTGTCACGCATGGAAATGAGAAGTATGTACCACAAAAAACTCAGGGAAATTCAAGACGAAGTTCTTGCTATGGGAAACATTGCGGGGGAGGCGATTCTCGGTGCGGTAGAAGCGCTTAAGAATCGCGATTTGGATATGGCACAGAAGATTATTGCGGGTGATCAGAAGGTAAATGACTTGCGCTTTGAAATTGAGGAAAAATGCATTCAGCTTATTGTTACTCAGCAGCCCATCGCCAGCGACCTGCGCATTCTAATCGCGGTTCTCAATATCATCACTGAAATCGAACGAATCGGGGATTATGCCGAGGGAATCGCCCAAATAACGAAGATGATCGGAGATGAACCTCCGGTTAAACCTTTGGTTGATATTCCGAAAATGGCAGATAAAGCGGTTGATATGCTTCGCCGGAGTTTGGATGCTTTTATTAACCAGGATGCTGATGCAGCCAGACAGATTTCTGCCGAAGATGATATTGTTGACGCGTTATATGACAAGATTTATCTTGAGCTTTTAGCCTTAATGATGAAAAATCCTGATATTGTATCAAGGGCAACCCGGTTAATATGGGTCACTCATGACCTGGAGCGCAGTGCCGATCGGGTAACCAATATCTGTGAACGTGTGATTTTTGTTACTACCGGAAAAATGGAGGAAATGTAAGCACCGAATGCTTCATGAAGCGGATGCTTGATTTCAGTGTGAAAATATGAGAATAACAAAATCGGCAGGCAGACCTATGCGTAAAATTGTTTCGGCTGTAAGTGTAATCGTATTGCTTATTGCAATGAGTCTTTCGTACGGCTGCCGCAATATTAATCATGCAGGCGTCATTGTCGCCGGCTCCACTTCCGTACAGCCCTATGCGGAAGTTCTGGCAGAAGAGTTTATGATTTTGCATCCGGATATTGTAATTGATATCCAGGGCGGTGGATCTTCCGCCGGTATTATGGCGGCTCAGACCGGCACCTCCAATCTGGGCATGTCTTCCCGTGAGTTAAAAAATGAGGAGATAAGTCTGTGGTATGTGGAAATTGCACGAGACGGACTGGCTGTCATTATTCACCCGGATAATCCAATTCATAACCTTACTCTGGAACAGGTCAGTGACATCTATTCAGCAAAAATCACCAACTGGAGTCAACTGGGTGGTCCGGATGAAAAGATTCACATCATCACTCGCGAAGATGGTTCGGGAACCCGGGATGCTTTTGTGAATCTTGTCATGGGGGAGTCAAGCATAACCCCCAAAGCGATCGTACAAGACTCCAATGGCGCCGTGCGGCAATTAGTTGCAGACGACGAGAATGCGATTGGATTTCTCTCTTTGGGCCTTGTCAATGACACGATAAAGGCACTGGAATTAAATGGCGTCGCCGCAACCCGGGAAAATGTACTCAATGGCACGTATAATCTGTCCAGGCCATTTTTGTTTATTGCTCAAAGCGAGCCTACGGGTCAGACAAAGGATTTTCTGGATTTTGTTCTGTCTCCGGAGGGGCAGCAATTGCTGATGATCGAGGGCCTGATTTCTCCGCTGGAAGGTGCCGGAACATGAAAATAAATAAGGAAAAAATATCCGGAGCCGTCTTTTTCATAAGTGCACTTTCGGCACTTTCCGCGCTCGCGCTGATCACGATTTTTATATTTATAAAAGGGGTTCCGATCATCGCCAAAGTTGGCCTTTTCAACTTTGTTTTCGGGATGGTGTGGGATCCCGGCAATGGTTTGTTTGGAATTTTCCCGATGATTCTCGGCTCCGTAATTGTAACGCTGGGAGCTGCGCTATTAGGGGTTCCTGTCGCGATCAGCTGCAGCATCTTTTTGTCTGAGTTTGCCCCGGTGAGACTCAGCAACATCATCCGGCCGGCGATCCAGCTGCTGGCTGCCATCCCTTCTGTGGTATACGGTTTCTGGGGGCTGTTATTTGTTGTGCCCGCCATACGAAATTATCTGGGAGGACCCGGGTTAAGCATTTTGGCCGGTTCCATCATTCTTGCCATTATGATTTTGCCGACGATCATCAGCATTGCTGAAGTCTCACTCATGTCGTTACCCCGTCAATACAAAGAGGGCGCCTATGCGCTGGGTATGACCCAATGGCAGACGATTCGCTCCGTGCAGCTGCCCGCCGCGAAGTCGGGAATTGTGGCCGCAATCATCCTGGGCATCGGCCGGGCGATCGGAGAGACCATGGCCGTCATCATGGTTCTCGGTAACGCGGTCGCCATCCCTGAATCGATTCTGGATCCGGCCAGAACCTTGACCACGAACATCGGCATTGAGATGGGATATGCATCCGGTGATCACCAGCAGGCGCTTTTCGCAACCGGCATTGTGCTCCTGGTTATTGTCATGATTCTCAATGCTTCCGCTCAATATATTACCCGCAGAAAATGAGGTTGCTATGAGAATGAATCCGAAAATCACACAGAAGGTAGCGAAAACATTGATTTGGGCGTCCGCCCTTTTTGTCATTGTGATTCTTCTGGCAATCATAATCTTCATACTGATAAAAGGGGTGCCGGAAATCAGCTGGCAATTTCTGACAGAGATTCCGCGAAATATGGGTCGGTCCGGCGGCATTTCATCAACCATTGTCGGTACTTTATATGTGACCGCAGTCGCTGTCGTTATCGCAACCCCATTCGGAGTAGGAACCGCTTTCTTCCTTACGGAATATACCAAAGAGGGTAAAGTCACTCGAATCATACGCTTCAGTGCTGAGTCGCTCTCCGGGATACCCTCCATTGTCTACGGATTATTCGGTTTTATTTTCTTTGTTATGTACCTTAACCTGGGGTGGTCCATCCTGTCCGGCGGGCTTACTCTTGCTGTAATGATCCTGCCTACGATCATTCGCACCTCCGAAGAGGCGATCCGTACCGTGTCATACCAATATCGCGAGGTCAGTTATTCTTTGGGCGGCACAAAGTGGCAGACAATAAAGAAGGCTATATTTCCATCTGCAGTCCGGGGTATCGCGGTTGGAATTATTCTGGGTATCGGTCGATGTGTGGCGGAGACGGCTGCTGTAATTCTGACCGCCGGTACAGCCCTAAGGATGCCTGTATCGATCTTTTCGCCCACCCGAACCATGGCCGAACATTTCTACATCATGGCACGTGAGGGGATCTCGATGGAAAAAGCCTATGGTACGGCCGCCCTTTTGATCATTCTTATTTTTATCATAAATGTTGTTGCCAACTCACTTGTAAATCGATTCGTGGCAAAAGGCCGTTAAGAGGTGAAAAATGATCCCGCAGCCGAAAATAGTTATTAATGAACTGAACTTCTTTTATCAAAAAAAGCAGGTGATTCGAGATTTAAGTCTTGAAATACACAGCAATGAAATACTC
>CAYGIB010000038.1:0-12494 GCA_964349735.1 uncultured Oscillospiraceae bacterium
GTGTATTGATGCCTACGTTCAACCAGTTGGTTAATTCCGGAAGAGCCTCTAAGACATTTAAGTCGAAAGCCCCGGCACTCCAGACCGGAATGAATACGCTGCACAAGCAGGAGACTGACAAGAGTTCTCCGCAGAAGCGCGGTGTGTGCACGGTCGTAAAGACAGTAACCCCCAAGAAGCCGAATTCGGCCTTGCGTAAGGTTGCCAGAGTACGACTTACCAATGCATACGAAGTTTACGCGTATATTCCGGGAATCGGACATAACCTGCAGGAACACTCGGTTGTTTTGATTCGTGGCGGACGTGTTCGGGATCTTCCCGGTGTGCGTTATCACGTAATCAGAGGAACCCTGGATACAGCAGGTGTTGCCAATCGTCTTCAAGGCCGTTCTAAGTACGGAGCGAAGAGACCGAAGGCCGGAAAAGTCAAGAAGTAGAGCATTCCTGTGGTTGGACAGATAAGTGGTCAGTACACTGTCTATATACCGGTAATCCGGACTGGACAAATGCGACTGGCGCGACACGGTCCAAACGTGAGTACCTATGATTTCAGAACTGATCTGATAATCATGAGAGGAGGGAAGACAAGTGCCAAGAAGAGGCAATGTCCCACTAAGAGAAGTGCTCCCCGATCCGCTTTATAATGATGTGCGGGTGACTAAGCTCATCAACAATATCATGTTAGACGGAAAGAAGGGGGTCGCACAGAAAATCTGTTACGACGCTTTCGATATCATCAAAGAGCGTTCAGGCAAAGAGCCCCTGGAAGTATTTCTGCAGGCTCTGGAAAATGTAATGCCCGTTCTTGAGGTCAAGGCGAGACGCGTCGGAGGAGCCAACTATCAGGTTCCGATTGAAGTTCGTCCCGCCAGACGTCAGACGCTGGGGCTTCGTTGGATTGTGCTTTTCGCAAGAAAGCGCAGCGAGCGCACCATGAGTGAGCGCCTCGCCAACGAACTGCTCGACGCTACGAACAACAACGGCGGAGCATACAAGAAGAAAGAAGACATACATAAGATGGCGGACGCCAACCGTGCGTTTGCCCATTACAGATGGTAGTTTAGGACAGTAAGGAGCAAAAGAATCAATGGCCAGAGAATTTTCTTTGGAGAATACCAGAAACATCGGAATCATGGCGCACATTGACGCGGGTAAAACCACGGCAACCGAGCGCATCCTTTTCTTTACCGGCAAGATCAGAAAGGTCGGCGAGGTTCATGAGGGTGCGGCAACGATGGACTGGATGGAGCAGGAGCAGGAACGCGGAATCACGATCACCTCCGCTGCCACCACCGCTCAATGGAAGGGACACCGCATCAATATCATCGATACGCCCGGCCACGTGGACTTTACGGTGGAGGTCGAGCGTTCCCTGCGCGTGCTGGACGGTGCAGTGACACTGCTCTCAGCCAAGGGCGGCGTTGAGCCCCAGACGGAGACCGTTTGGAGACAGGCGGATCATTACGGTGTTCCGCGCATGGCGTTTGTCAACAAGATGGACATCATGGGTGCGGATTTTTTCCGTGTGGTCCAGATGATCAAGGATCGTCTGAAAGCCACGCCGGTCGCCATGCAGATTCCGATTGGAGCGGAAGACAGCTTTACGGGCATCATCGATTTGATGATGATGAAAGCGGAAGTCTACACAAGCGATGACGGAACGGATTTTGAGGAGCGGGAGATTCCGGCCAAGATGCTCGAACTTGCCCAGGCAAAGCGCGAGGAAATGATTGAGACCATCGCGGAGTCGGACGACGAGCTCACGCTCAAGTTTCTGGAAGGCGAAAGCATTTCCACGGATGAGCTGAAAGCGGCCTTACGGCGTGCGGTCATCGCCTGCAAGCTTACGCCGGTTATCTGCGGATCTGCGTACAAGAACAAGGGAGTTCAGATGATGCTGGACGCCATTGTCGACTATATGCCCGCACCGACCGACGTCAAACCGATTGACGGCTTTAATCCCGTGACGGAAAAGGACGAGACCCGTCCCGCATCGGATGATGCGCCGTTCGCTGCGTTGGCGTTCAAGATTGCGACCGATCCATTCGTCGGTAAGCTTTGCTTTTTCCGCGTTTACTCCGGCGTTCTGGATGCCGGCTCCTATGTGTTCAACGCGACCAAGGGAAAGAAGGAGCGCATCGGCCGGATATTGCAGATGCATGCCAATCACCGGGAGGAAATCGAGAAGGTTTTCTCCGGAGACATCGCGGCAGCCGTCGGCCTTAAAGACACCACAACCGGCGATACGCTTTGCGAAGAGAAGAAACCCATCATTCTGGAATCCATGGACTTTCCCGAGCCGGTCATCGAGGTAGCAATCGAGCCCAAATCGAGAGCCTCTCAGGAAAAGATGATTCTTGCACTCCAGAAGCTCGCCGAAGAAGATCCGACCTTTCGGACCTATACGGACCATGATACCGGACAGACCATTATTGCCGGAATGGGAGAGCTTCATCTGGACATCATCGTCGACCGTCTGTTCCGCGAATTTAAGGTGGAGGCAAATGTCGGCGCACCGCAGGTCTCTTACAAGGAGACGATTCGCAAGCCGGTGCGTGCCGAGGGACGCTTCGTTCGCCAATCCGGCGGACACGGACAGTACGGACACTGTATTCTCGAATTGGAGCCGCAAGAACCCGGTGCGGGTTATCAGTTCGTCAACGCGACGATCGGCGGGTCGATTCCCAAGGAGTTCATCTCTCCGATTGATGCCGGAATCCAAGAGGCAATGGGCAGCGGTGTGCTCGGGGGTTACCCCGTCGTGGACATTAAGGTCACTGTGGTCGACGGATCCTTCCATGAGGTCGACTCATCCGAAATGGCGTTCAAGATCGCCGGTTCGATGGGCTTCAAAGAAGGAATGAAGAAGGGCGATCCGGTCCTTTTAGAGCCGGTCATGAGAGTGGATATCGAAGTGCCGGAGGACTATATGGGTGACGTAATCGGAGGACTTAACGCCCGCCGCGGAGTCATCAAGGGAATAAACGGCGAGGACGGTATCCAGTCGATACAGGCGGACGTTCCGCTCTCTAACATGTTCGGGTACGCGACCGTGCTTCGTTCCTCTACACAGGGACGCGGGACGTTTGTGATGCAAATCAGCCACTTTGCCGAAATACCGAAAAACATCATGGAAACCGTTCTTAAGAAGTAAAAGACCCATAGCAACCAATCCGTTTCGCCTTTTTTGCATCTTGCGAATATTGACAAATATAGTAAAATAGATGCATCTGGCGTCCGAGCGGAAAAATTAGTTAACATCAGCAAAAGCTGAATAAGGAGGAATATACAAATGGGAAAGGCAAAATTTGAAAGAAATAAGCCGCATGTTAACATCGGCACTATCGGCCATGTTGACCACGGCAAGACGACGCTCACGGCAGCAATTACCAAGGTCCTGTCGTTTTCGGGCAAGGCTACGTACAAGGATTACGGCAGCATTGACAGCGCACCCGAGGAGAGAGCCCGCGGTATCACGATTAATACCGCTCACGTTGAGTATCAGACCGATGCGCGCCACTATGCGCACGTCGACTGCCCCGGTCACGCCGACTACATTAAGAACATGATTACCGGTGCCGCACAGATGGACGGAGCCGTTCTGGTTGTATCCGCTTCTGACGGCCCGATGCCTCAGACCCGCGAGCACATCCTGCTTGCCCGTCAGGTTGGCGTTCCTTATATCGTTGTATTTATGAACAAGTGCGATCAGGTGGACGACGATGAGCTCATCGAACTGGTTGAAATGGACATTCGTGACCTCTTGAATCAGTACGAGTTCCCCGGCGACGACACGCCGATCATCAAAGGATCTGCGCTCAATGCCATTGAGTCAACATCTACGGATCCGAATGCGCCCGAGTATAAGTGCATCCTCGAGCTGATGGATGCCGTCGACTCCTTTATCGCAACACCGGCCCGCCCGACCGATCTTCCTTTCCTTCTGCCTGTTGAGGATGTTTTCACCATCACGGGTCGCGGAACGGTTGCCACCGGACGTCTCGAGCGCGGTATCATCAAAGTCGGCGACCCCGCACAGATTGTCGGACTGATGGAAGAGCCCAAGAATACGGTTGTAACCGGTGTCGAGATGTTCCGCAAGCTCTTGGATCAGGCGGAGGCCGGAGACAACATCGGAATTCTGCTCCGCGGTATCGACCGGAAGCAGGTCGAGCGTGGCCAGGTTATTGCCAAGCCTAACTCGATTACCCCTCACACGAAGTTCACCGGCCAGGTGTACGTGCTGACAAGCGAAGAAGGCGGACGTCATAAGCCCTTCTTTAACGGATATCGTCCGCAGTTCTATTTCCGTACAACGGATGTTACCGGTGTTGCGCATCTTCCGGAAGGCACAGAGATGTGCATGCCCGGCGACCACATCACCATCTCCGTTGAGCTGATTACCCCGATCGCCATGGAGCCCGGCCTGAAGTTCGCCATCCGCGAGGGTGGACGTACGGTTGGTGCCGGAACCGTTTCGACGATTGTTGAGTAATCGGTAGCCGAATGATTGCTTGAGTGAACGTCCCGGAGCTTGCTCCGGGACGTTTTTTCGCGAGAAGGATTGCAGACGAAGCAATTACAGGACATGCTCATCCGATTCGTTCTCACCAAATTATGTTTTGCATTTTCGCCCGTTATAAGCTACAATTCCTTTCGATATGTTGCCGACCAAGGACGGCTCGGTGAGAGAATGAATTGGACGGGAGGGCGTCGGAAGCACGGCACCCGACCACGTTTCAAGGGGAGACGGTATGCCCAAATTACCTGATATTCACAAGGTACTGATCATCGGATCCGGACCGATTATCATCGGACAAGCATGTGAGTTTGACTATTCCGGAACGCAAGCCTGCAAGGCTCTTCGTCAACTCGGATACCAGATTGTACTGGTGAATTCCAATCCGGCAACCATCATGACCGATCCCGGTATTGCGGACGTTACCTATATCGAACCGCTGAACGTCCGGAGTCTGACCGAAATCATCTCCAAAGAGCGCCCCGATGCGGTGCTCCCGAATCTCGGCGGCCAGACGGCGCTCAATCTTTGCTCCGAACTGAGCAAGGCCGGCGTTCTGGAAAAATTCGGCGTCCGGGTAATCGGTGTTCAAATCGACGCGATTGAACGGGGTGAGGACCGGATTGCGTTCAAAGAGACGATGAACAAGCTGGGCATCGAAATGCCGCAGAGCAAGGCGGCCTATAGTGTCGAGGAAGCGGAGACCGTTGCGGCCGAACTCGGATATCCGGTCGTCATTCGCCCGGCATATACGATGGGCGGAACCGGCGGAGGCCTGGTCTATAACCTCGAAGAGTTGCGCGTGATCGCGACAAGAGGAATCGCGGCCAGCATGGTCGGACAGATCCTCGTTGAAGAATCCGTTCTCGGATGGGAGGAGCTTGAGCTCGAGGTTGTCCGGGACAGCAAGAATCACATGATCACGGTTTGCTTCATCGAAAATATCGACGCAATCGGCGTTCATACGGGCGATTCATTTTGCTCGGCTCCGATGCTGACCATAAGCCCGGAGCTTCAGAAGCGACTTCAGGATTACTCTTATCGCGTAGTCGAGGCCATTGAGGTCATCGGCGGCACAAATGTTCAGTTTGCGCACGACCCCGCAACGGGGCGAGTTGTCATCATCGAGATTAATCCCAGAACCTCACGTTCTTCGGCGTTGGCCTCGAAGGCGACCGGTTTTCCGATCGCACTGATTTCCGCCATGCTTGCGGCCGGTCTGACGCTGGACGAGATTCCGTACTGGCGCGACGGAACGCTCGACAAATATACACCGTCCGGAGATTATGTCGTCATTAAATTTGCCCGATGGGCATTCGAGAAATTCCCCGGTGCGATCGACAAGCTCGGAACACAGATGCGAGCGGTCGGAGAGGTCATGAGCATCGGAAAGAATTATAAGGAAGCCCTCCAGAAGGCAATCCGGTCTCTGGAGATCGGTCGGTATGGCCTGGGCTTTGCAAAGGATTATAATCGAAAATCACTGGAGGAGCTGATGGCGCTTCTGATCGAACCGACCAGTGAACGGCAGTTCATCATGTACGAGGCGTTACGCAAGGGCGCAGACATCAATAAGCTTTTCGAGATGACATACATTAAGACCTATTTCATTGAGCAGATGAAGGAACTGGTCATGTTGGAGGAGGAGATCCTCCGCTATCGGGACGGGAAATTTCCGGACGATTTGCTTGCCCAGGCCAAGAAGGACGGTTTTTCCGACCGCTATCTTGCCATGTTGCTCGGGAAGAGCGAGACGGAAATCCGAGAGAGTCGAACGGCACTTGGCATTGTTGAGGGCTGGGAAGCTGTTCCCGTGAGCGGTGTAGAGAATGCGGCGTATTACTTCTCGACCTATAACGCACCGGATATGACCAGTGCGAGCGACAAGCCGAAGGTGATGATCCTGGGTGGCGGTCCGAACCGCATCGGTCAAGGAATAGAGTTCGACTATTGCTGTGTACACGCAGCCTTTGCGCTTCGGGATTTGGGCTATGAGACGGTCATCGTCAATTGTAACCCGGAAACGGTTTCGACGGACTACGACACCTCGGACAAGCTTTATTTCGAGCCGCTGACCGTCGAGGATGTCCTAAGCATCTATCAGAAGGAGAAACCCCTGGGTGTTATTGTTCAGTTCGGCGGACAGACGCCCCTGAATATCGCGGCGGAGCTGGAGAAGGCCGGCGTGCGCATTCTGGGCACGTCGCAGCAGACGATTGACTTTGCCGAGGATCGCGACCAGTTCCGTAAGATGATGGAACGCTTAGAAATTCCGATGCCCGAATCCGGCATGGCGGTCAACACTGCGGAGGCAATCGAAATTGCGAATCGCATCGGTTATCCGCTGATGGTGCGCCCGTCCTATGTACTCGGCGGACGCGGCATGGAAATTGTGCGTGACGAGGAGATGCTCAGTAAATACATGGAAGCCGCCGTCGGCGTAACGCCGGAGCGGCCGATTCTGGTCGACCGTTTTCTTAATAATGCGACCGAAGTTGAGGCGGACGCGATTGCGGACGGCACGGATGCATTTGTTCCGACCGTCATGGAGCATATCGAATATGCCGGCGTTCACTCGGGTGACTCCGCGTGCGTCATTCCGCCGGTCAGCATATCACAGCCGCTACTGGAGACAATCACCGATTATACGCGGCGTATTGCGAGCGAGATGAAGGTCGTCGGCCTTATGAATATGCAGTATGCAATTGCCGATGGCATCGTGTATGTGTTGGAGGCCAATCCGCGTGCGTCTCGAACGGTTCCGCTGGTTTCCAAGGTATGCAATATAGAAATGGCGCGCATCGCGACGGAAATCGTAATGGCCGTGAGCGAGGGCAAGAAGTATGACATGAGCAAGCTGGTCCATCGCACCATTCCGCATTTCGGAGTGAAGGAGGCCGTGCTACCGTTCAATATGTTCCCGGAGGTCGATCCGCTCCTCGGCCCGGAGATGCGCTCAACCGGTGAGGTTCTGGGTCTCGCCAATTCGTACGAGCTGGCTTACTTCAAGGCACAGGAGGCGATTCAGTCACCCCTGCCGACCGCAGGCTGCGTCCTCATCAGCCTGAATGACAAGGATAAGGATGCGGGACTTGTTGTGGCACGCGAGCTGACGGCGATCGGATTTTCGATAAAGGCGACGCACGGCACCTGCGCTTTCTTACATGAGAACGGAGTTGCGGCCGAAGAAATCAAGAAGCTTTTCGAAGGACGCCCGAACATTGCGGACGCCATCGCGAACCGTGAGATTCAAATGATTATCAATACACCGCGCTCCAAAATGAGCGAGTTTGACGACTCCTATATTCGCAAAATTGCAATCAAGAGTAAAATTCCTTACGTGACCACAATGACGGCGGCATTAGCCAGTGCACGGGGCATTCGCGCCTTTATCGATAACGGTTATTCCGCATCGGCTGTCAAGTCGCTTCAGGAGTATCATGCGGGAATTCACGAACGGCTGATCAGGTGAGACGAGGTATTGAAGCGACGGGTACTTGTCGCGGAAGACAAAGGATCAAAGCGACGGGAAACCCCCGTCGCTTTTTGTATGATCCGGTCTGTTGCGATGAAAAATTTTGTGAGTATAACGCGTAATTACAGATGCCCGAAAAAGTGATACAATTCAAACTGTCAAATCGAAAGAAGAGATACATGTAAGGAGGGGCTATATGGACAATGATTATTCAAATGATTATTCGGTAGAGAAAAAGAAGCTTTCCCCGGCCGTTCTGGTCGCGATTATCGCAGGCGGTGTCGTGTTGATTACCGCTATCGTATTGATTTCCTATTTCGTGTTTTTTCGATCGGATTCATTGATTGATACCTGGCATGACGAAGCTAAGACGTGTCAGTATACTTTCTACGAAGACAACAAGATGATTGTAGACACGCCGTACGGTGATTTCATCGGTACTTATGTCTTTGATACGAAGTCAGGTAAAGGCATGATTTCGATGGTAAGCGGAGCCATTGATTTTTCCTTTGAAGACGGCAAGGTGTCTCTGAGCAACGGAACAATATTGAATAGAGGAGAGATTGAGATCGTACACATGACGACCGTCGCAACAACCATAGCGGAAACGACGGTCGTGACCGAGGCACCGACGACAACTGCGGAGCAGACAACGGCACCGGCCGCAACCACCGCCGCAGCGCCGACCACGGTCGCACCAACGACTGTGGCCGAGACAACGCCCACGACCACTGCGGTGAGTATTCCCACGTTCTCCTATATCCCGTTCTTTCCGACGTACTCGTTCTTTATCGTCGGAACACCGGTTGTCGGGCAATGGTCAGACGAAGACTCCGGACTTTGGCTCATGGATTTTTCGGATGACGGAACGTGCACAATTACCTGGGGAACCTGGAGTTATGGTACCCTTGATTACGAGTATAATTTCTTTACCGGAGAGGGGACAATGAATCTCGGCACCACTGAATTTGAATTTACCGTCTCCGGAGACGAGCTGCTGCTCGTCGAAAGCGGCGAAACCGGAGGTCAACTCTTCAATCGGGTGACCTAATCTGCGAAAATGCAAGCAGTGTCGTCCCGGACAGTGACAGCAGACAGCGCTTCAGTAATCTTAAACAATACCGGACCCTTACGCATTGCCGGAAGGTAGTGCGAGGGGGTCCGGTTTATTTTCACAATCAAGAATGATCGTGTTGGGAATTTCTTCGGTTGCGGTCGCTTACAGTTAGACTATTATTGCTTTTTTCCGCAACTGGGATTATTCTATTCAGTGTTGCAAAAATGACCGGAGGCGGAACAGAAAAGAAATGGCAGAAGAAGGAAACCGCAGAAGAAGCGTGATGGCGGGCGCGAAAAGAATCGTAATCAAGGTCGGCACGTCGACGATTACTTTTGACAACGGACGGATGAATCTTCGGAACATCGACCGATTGGCGCGTGCGATTTCTAATCTGATGAATGGCGGCAAGCAGGTGATTCTTGTGACCTCCGGTGCAATCGGCGTTGGGGTCGGTTGCCTGGACCTGGACAGGAAACCGACGGAAATGCGTGACAAGCAGGCCATTGCTGCCGTCGGACAATGCGAGCTTATGAATGTTTACAGCCGCTGCTTTGCCGAGTACAGCCACGTCGTCGGACAGATCCTCCTCACCAAGGACGATCTGGAGGAGACACATACCCGGACGAACATCTCCAATACGATGGAGGCCCTTCTGGAGAAGGGCATCTTGCCGGTCGTCAACGAGAACGACACCGTATCTACGAATGAGATTCTTTATAACGGTACCTTTGGAGATAATGACACGCTCTCGGCTCATGTAGCATGTCTGATGAAGGCCGATTTACTGATTGTTTTATCGGATATTGACGGACTCTATGACAACGACCCCAAGGGGCATGCCGAGGCACAACGAATTCCGGTTGTGTGTCACATCAACCAGGACATGCTGGACCACACCGGCGGAGCCGGAAGCAAGCTGGCCACAGGCGGAATGTATACCAAAATCAAGGCGATGTCGCTTGTCGTTGCGCAAGGGATCTCCGGCGTTATCGCCGAAGGCTCTCAGTCGCAGATTCTGGAGGATATCCTCGAGGGCGCCGATATCGGAACGTTTTTCGACCCGTCCTGTACCGTTGATTTGAAAACGCCCGACTCGGGCTCGAACGGGAACTAGACGAGCGGTATCTGTTATCTGGATCATGATGCAAGTGATGTCGGGTTGACCGACGATTTGTTTTCGGGTGACTTCAGATTTGTCGGCTGATATTTATTCGGGTACAGTCGGTGTCGGTGTCGGCGGGGGCTCCGGCGTCGGGGTCGGCTCCACATGGAACGTACATATACCGGACGGGGTCAGATAGTCGCCGGAGACAAAGTATTCCGTGACGGCCGTTCCTTCCGCTTTGCAGTATTGATTGGCCAATTGCCCCGAGGATGTACACACGGTCCGCCATCCTACCGTTTCGGGCTTAATGAACTCGGCAGCGGGCAATGTCAGGTGAATTTTCTGCATGACATAATCCCAGATTTCCATCGCACAGAAACGATCCTCGCGAAGAACAGCCGTTGTGCGAAGCCGGTTGTCAAAACCGTACCAAACCGCCGCCGCATAGTACGGTGTATAGCCGCAAAACCACTTATCCCGGATATCCTTGGTATCGACTTCGGTCGTGCCGGTTTTACCGGCCACGGCGATGTTCTCGCCATTCTCGTTCTTGATGGTATGCACGTGACCGCTCGCGGTTCCTCCGGTGATGACGCCCTTCATGATGTCCGATATCAGAAAAGCGGTTTCCGTGGAGTAGACGGACCAGGAATTCGTGTGCTTTTCGAGAACAAGGTTGCCGTATGAGTCAAGTACCTTGGTATAGGCATACGGCTCACGGTACGTTCCCTGATTCGGGAAGGTGGCATAGGCTGCGGCCATCTCGAGCGGCGACATACCCTGATTGAAGCCGCCGATGGCCGTGGACGGGTACTTCTCCTCCATGCGGTCAATTCCGACTCTCTTGAGGTACCATAGCGCGATGTCCTCGCCCTGTTCATATAAATCGGTCCATACCTGCACGGCGATGGTATTTCTTGATGAGGTGATCGCCTTGCGAATCGTCATGGGACCGTCGTATTTACCGTCCGCATTCTTCGGCCACGAGGAGTTCGGATTGTCCGGGTCCAGAAAAGATTTCTTGTCGTCATAAATAGTCGCGGCCGTGATGAGCTTGGTCTGAAACGCAGGTGCGTATACGATCAGAGGTTTAATGGCCGAACCGGGTTGTCGGTATGCCGACACGGCTCGGTTAAAGGAGCGGTTCGCCACTTTCTCGCCATAACCGCCTGCCATTCCGGCAATCGCGCCGGTTTGTACGTTGATAATCACCATTCCGCCCTGCGGCTTCTCCGGTAAATCTTCGAGCGCTTCCGGATCGTTCTGGAAAAGCGCCTGGGTGGTAAACGCCTCGTCCATTACGACCTGGACCTCCGGCTCCATCGTTGTATAGATTTGGAAGCCGCGGTTCAACACAAGCGTCTCAGCCAGAGAGGTACTTATGTTTCGTTCCTTCGCAAGATCAGAGATGACCTGAGAGATGGTGTATTCCACAAAATACGAATTGATGGCGGTTGCGGTCGTCTGGCGTCTCGAGCGGAAGACCAGCTCGGTGTTCAGAGCGTTCTCGTACTGTTCGTCCGTAATCATCCGGAGCTCGTGCATTTTTTCGAGAACGATTCGCATTCTCCGCATCGCATTTCTCCGTCCCGACTCGCGGAGCGGATTGTAGTAGGAGGGGCTTTTGGGTAAGCCCGCCAGAAAAGCACATTCCGGGAGCGTCAATTCCTTCGCGTCCTTGCCGAAATAATTCTGCGCCGCCGCCTGAATTCCGACGTAATTATTGCCCATCGGCGCCGTATTGATATAGAGGTCGAGAATCTCATCCTTGGTGAAGGATTCCTCGAGCCACATTGCCCGATACCATTCCTGTACCTTACGCTGCGCGGAGCGTTCGTCCTGGCCGGAAATCAGCTTGATCGTCTGCTGGGTAATCGTCGAGCCGCCGTGCGATGAGGATCCGAAATTGAAAAGCGACGCGAGGACGGCGCTTGCGATGCGCTTGATATCGATGCCCGTATGTTCCATGAATCGCTCGTCCTCGATGGCAACGATGGCCTCGTCGATAAAGGTATTCTTCACCTCGCTGAAAGAAACTTCGACGCGATCGATGTTTTCGCTTCCGGTGAGGCGCGCAATCACGCCACCGTTGATGTCGTAAACGAAGGAAGTTTTCTTGCTGTCCGACTTGATCACATCGGCAATCTCAACGGGAGTCGTGGTAGTGATATATCCGACCAGCATGCCGGCTCCGAAACCGCCGACGACAAAAGTAAGACAGAGAATCAGAATGAGCACAATCTTGAGTATTCCCAGAATTGCGTTCACCAGCTCCCCGTACCATGTCCGTCGATGTCCCGCGCGTGTCGGCTTACCGTGCAGTCGCGTGCGAAAC
>CAYGIB010000039.1:0-12461 GCA_964349735.1 uncultured Oscillospiraceae bacterium
CATCTTGTCTCTCCTATTGGCCATGACGATGGTTTTCGCACTCGCCGCTTGCGACGATAAAAAAACCCCCGCCACCACTCCCGCGGCAGAGGTGACCACCGCTCCCTCCTCCGACCCGACTGAGCCCGCAGAAGAAAAAACGCTGGTGTCGGTTATTCCAACTTTTCCGAGAAATTCAGCCCGTTTTTCTACTCCTCCGCGTATGACGGAGACGTAGCTGCTTTGACCTCGGTCAATCTACTCGATTATGACCGGGAGGGCAACATGCTCCTGAACGGTTTAACGGGCGAGACCGTTGCCTATAACGGAACCGACTATACATATAACGGTATTGCCGACTGTGTCATTACCGAAAATGAGGACGGATCGGTCATCTATGATTTCATGTTGCGCGAAGATGTCGTTTTTTCGGACGGTGCGCCCCTAACCGCCGACGACGTAATCTTTAGTATGTATGTACTGTCCGATCCCGCCTACGACGGAAGCTCCACCTTCTACGCCCTGCCAATTACGGGGATGGAAGAGTATCGCTCCGGAATGGCCACCAAGTGGCAGCTCATCTTTGATGATATCGCCGCGGGTAACGACACATCCGCAAGCGATTACTACACAGCGAATGATGTCACCGATTTTGAAGCCGGCTTCAAAATCGCAGGTCTTGCTTTCACTCAGGAAATCATTGACACCTGTGTGACTCTGTACATCGATTACGCTGAGGACATCGGCTTCACCGGAGCCGAGATTGTCGCCAATCCGGGACTTCAGGTCGCTTACGGCGAATATGCATGGGGATATGCCGAAGGTCTTCGGGATGACGGCCTCTTCTATGATGCAACCGGTAAGGCCTTTGATCTCAAGAACGGCGAATATCCGACGCTCGATGAATATTGGGCGATGATTGTAGACACATACGGCTACGACTTAAGCGACGACGGAATCAATTATGAGTCTGCCGGAACCACAATATCCACCTTCATTTCTGACACTTTGATCGAAAATTATCCTGATCTGGCTAAGTCCGTTCAGACCGGCGACTCCGCCGCGAGCATCACCGGTATCGAAAAGACCGGCGATTACTCTCTGCGCGTGACGATGGACTCATTGGATGCCACGGCTGTTTTACAATTCAATTTTATGGTCGCCCCTATGCATTATTACGGCGACAAGAGCCTGTTTGATGCGAGCAAGAATATATACGGTTTTAACAAGGGCGACTTAAGCCTCGTGAAGACCAATACCTCTTCACCCTTAGGTGCCGGCCCTTATCAATTTGTCTCGTACCAGAACGGCGTCGTCACTTTCGAAGCCAACGAATCATACTATAAGGGTGCTCCGAAAACAAAATACCTTCTCTTTAAGGAAGTTTCCGATGCCGACAAGATGACCGGTGTCGCCACCGGCACGCTCGATGTTTCCGATCCTTCAATCAGCGCCGATGTCGTTCAGGCTATTAAGGATTATAACGGCGGTGATATGACCGGCGATGTCATCACCACAAATTCTGTGGATAACCTGGGTTACGGTTACATCGGCATCCAGGCCGAAGTGGTGAACGTTGGAGGCGACGGTGCTTCTGAAGCATCCAGGAATCTCCGCAAAGCATTTGCAACCGTTTTCGCGGTCTACCGCGATTCCGTCATCGGCTCCTATTACGGAGAACGTGCAACCGTTATTCAGTATCCCATTTCCAACACCTCCTGGGCGGCTCCCAAGCCGGCTGACGACGGTTATGCAATCGCATACTCCAAGGATGTCGACGGAAAATCAATCTATACGGACAATATGACCGACGATCAGAGATTTGAAGCCGCCTTGAACGCAGCTGTCGGTTTCCTCAAAGCTGCGGGTTATAAATGGGACGATGCGTCCGGCAAGTTTACCGCGGCTCCCAAGGGTGCTTCTCTTTCTTACGAATTCCAGATTCCTGCCGACGGCACGGGCGACCACCCCGCTTTCGGTATACTGACGGCTGCTTCCACGGCATTGACAAGCATCGGAATCGATCTCCAGATCAAAGACCTTGCCAACAGCTCCACACTGTGGGAAGGATTGGATGCCGGATCTGTTGCTATGTGGGCGGCCGCTTGGGGCGCTTCTTTGGATCCCGATATGTATCAAGTCTATTTTTCAGAAAACTCTGTTGACCTGGATGGTCAGAAGTCCAATTATTACTGCGTCAAGGACGCCGAGTTGGACGAATTGATCCTTGCGGCACGTGCGACCACCGATAAGAGTTTCCGTAAAGCAACCTACATGCAATGCTTGGAAATCATCTTGGACTGGTCGGTCGAAGTTCCCACTTATCAGCGCCAGAATGTTATCATCTTCTCGACGGAGCGGATCAATATGGAAACCGTGACGCCGGACATCACTACATACTGGACCTGGTTGCATGACCTTGAGAATCTCGAGATGAACTAATGATTCTTTGAAAAAGGGGTGTCCGCGCGGACACCCCTTTTTCCCCTTGCGGGCATCTCCTTTCGGGGATGCTTTGGCAAACTTCTCAGAATATCGAACAATACAGGAATTGGTGACATAATATGCTGAAGTTTTTGGCAAAACGATTTCTGCTGAGCATAATGATTCTATTTTTCGTTATGTTCATCGTCTATTTACTGATGTATTGCCTGCCCTCCAGTTACGTCGAAACCACCGCCCGTGAATTATCCCAGAAGCCCGGCGCCCAGAAAAGCGCGTCGCAGTGGATTGAGGAATTGAATACCCAGTACGGCATGGATAAAGGAGTTTTTTCCGGGTACCTTACCTGGCTGAAAAGCGCCGTCATGGGTGAGTTCGGCGACAGCTGGTACTGGACGATTCCCTGTACCCAGAAATTCAACGATGTCATCTGGTACAGCTTTTCTCTTGCTTTGGTCGCCTTCATTTTCGAGATCATCATTGCCGTCCCACTGGGCGTCATTGCCGCAAGAAAACAATACAGCGGAATTGATTATTCGGTGACGGTTGTTGCTCTCATCGGCATGTCCCTGCCGACTTTTTTTGTTGCCACCCTTTTAAAAATGATTTTTGCGGTGAAACTCGGGTGGCTCGACATCAGCGGCGTTCAAGGCCGTTACTATCTGCAACTGTCGGACTGGGGCAAGTTTCTGGACATCGCGAAGCATTTCATCATGCCGGCATTAACTTTGATTATTATCAGCATCGGACCTCTGATGCGTTATACCCGCACCAATACTCTTGAGGTATTGAATGCGGATTATATTCGAACCGCACGTGCGAAGGGGTTACCGGAAAAGCGCGTCATCAGCCACCATGCCTTCAGAAACACACTGATTCCTTTGGTTACCATACTCGGCGCCTCGCTCCCTGCCCTTTTCGGCGGTGCCTTAATTACGGAGACCTTGTTTGCGATTCCGGGTATCGGTTTCGCTTCATTCCACGCCATGATACGCGGGGATATTCCCTTTACAATGTTCTATCTTGCCTTCAGCTCGGTGCTGGTCCTTACCGGTAACCTATTGGCGGATATTTTATACGCCGTAGTGGACCCGCGGGTCCGGGTTAATTGAGGGGGAGGAAATAGATGAGAAATAACTTCAACGACGTTCTCAAGACCAAAGAAGAGACGGAGCGCCATCTCAAAGATGCCGAAACCGGTGATGATTTTATCATGGATTTGGCGGATACACAGCGAATCAAGGTCTTATCTCCGGGCCGGCTGGTCGCAAAGCGTTTTCTTCGCAATAAACTGGCGATTATCGGCTCCATGATTCTCGTGGCTATGTTTCTTTTTTCCTTCCTGTGCCCCCTGTTTTATCCATATGGTCAAACGGATATCTTTTATAAATACGATGACCTTCGGGTGAACTACGCACAGGCAACCGAGCGGTCTGACTATTCCGGCTATATCGTTGATGACAGCATCGAAGTGCATTATTCAGTCGAAAACAAGATGACTTCATTTATCTCACAAATGGAATCGTCAGGGCTCGGCGAGCTTTCCGTCACCGGCTCCGACAACTCCGAATATATGGTCAGAAGACTCGGAAATTATGTATACACACTCAACACCGCTTCCTCCGTCAAGGCAGCGGACTTTTCGGGAATGTCTTCCGTTTCGACCTATAACTCCAAGATTGGCTCCTTCACGAATTCCGCGAGTTTAAGCACTGCGTTTAAATCTGCGTTTAAAGAAGCGATCGATTCGAGCGCTTCCGGGTTCTCTGTCGATGGCGAGTATTACTTGATTGTTTCCGACATCAAAAATGCATACAAAGCCATGGACCTGTCATCCGGGAAAATGACTTTTACCGACATAGATCCCGGGGCAGAATTTGTGGATGCCTTCCTGCAGGGAATTGATTTGGGCGTCTTTGAATATGAAGGCGTGGGTTACTATGCTTCTTACAACGGAAGCGATGGTTTTTCTATTTTCTCGACCGGCGAGTGGATAATGGTTCGTGTATTTTCTCTGCTTGTTTTCGATTCATTTGATGAGAGCTCGACTTTTAGCGAAGACTTTAAGGCAAAGACACTATTGGCATTATACGGTGATCGGTCATTTGACCATGAAGACATCCCATACACCATAGCCGGAAACGATGAAGGATATATCGTTCTGAAAAACGATACCGAATACGCTGCGTTATCGACCTTTGTCGTGCGTCGCTATACGGGCGAAGATACGCTTTCCATGGATTTTAAAGAGACGGCCAAAAATACAATTGGCGAGGCCGAGAAATCAGGCGAACTCACCGTAATGTTTACATACGCTCTTCCGCAGATGGACCGGGATGGCAATTATCTCGTCGACGAAGACGGAAACTACGATGAGATTGATACCGAGATTACGGCAACCTATAAAGTGGGTAGTTGGGTTATGACCTGCGAGCAGGTTACACACTTGATTGACATCTACGGTCCTCCCAGCCGGGAGCATATATTCGGAACGGATGCCGACGGCTTCGATATCCTCGCGCGTATGATGTACGGCGGCAGAATCAGCCTATTGGTCGGATTCGTCGTCGTCATACTGGAAATCATTATCGGTGTTATCCTGGGCGGCATTGCCGGTTACTTCGGCGGCTGGGTGGATACGCTCATCATGAGAATGGTTGATGTTTTCTACTGCATCCCCACTTATCCGATACTGATTATCCTCGGTGCATTCTTCGACAGTGTCAAGCTCGGCTCCTATATGCGCCTTTTGTGGATGATGGTGGTGATGGGTATCCTCGGCTGGGCTCCTGTTGCACGACTCGTGCGCGGTCAAATTCTCTCCCTCCGGGAACAGGAATTCATGACCGCGGCGGAGTCCACCGGCATTTCTACAAGACGCAAGATTTTTCGTCACTTGATTCCGAACGTCATGCCACAATTGATTGTATCGGCGACCATGGGTCTGGGATCTGTCATCATCATGGAATCCACCCTTTCCTTCCTGGGTCTGGGTGTCAAGCATCCCCTGGCTACATGGGGTACCATGATCAATTCCATCACCAGCTCCAACGAAAACCTCATTCGTTACGCATATATTTGGATTCCTGTCGGACTTCTGATCTGCCTGACGGTCATCGCCTTTAACTTCGTGGGAGACGGCCTGCGTGACGCCTTCGACCCGAAGATGAAGCAGTAGGAGGGTATGACATATGAGCAGTAAATCAAAAAACAGCAATTATATCAGTGCGAGCGATTCGGCTCGCATCACTTCCTTCAATCGTAAGCTTACAAAAAAACTTGAAAAGCGTCGTGCCGACAACGGTATGGATCCCGATAAATACACGACCGTTATGAAGGACAAGAATAATGTCGTCGAATTCGAAAACCTCTGCACTTACTTCTTTACAGATATCGGGACGGTTAAAGCGGTCGATGGCATCTCCTTTGACGTACCCAAGGGTTCTACTGTCGGCATTGTCGGCGAGTCCGGTTGCGGCAAGAGTGTCACGAGTCTATCGTTAATGCAACTGCTGCAGCGGCCCCAGGGTCAGACTGTCGGTGGTGAAATTCGCTTCAATATCGGTGAAGGTACGGCATATAATATCGTGAATACACCAACCTCGGAAATGATGCATATCCGAGGGAATAAGGTCAGTATGATATTTCAGGAACCCATGACCAGTTTAAATCCCGTATTCAGGTCCGGAGAACAGGTAGATGAAGTCATCATGCTTCATAATCCTCGCATGCCCAAATCAGAAGTAAAAAACCGAACGATTGATATGCTTAAGCTTGTCGGGATTGCGAATCCCGAAGGCGTATATAAGATGTATCCTCATGAGCTTTCCGGCGGAATGCGCCAGCGCATTATGATTGCTATGGCTTTGTCCTGCAACCCTGAGCTCGTTATTGCGGATGAACCGACCACGGCTCTGGATGTCACCATACAAGCCCAGATTCTGGACCTTCTGAAGAACCTGAAGGCAAAAATCGGCAGTTCCATCATGTTGATTACTCATGACCTGGGCGTCGTGGCCGATATGGCGGATTATGTGGTGGTTATGTATGCCGGCCGGGTGGTCGAAAAGGGCACGAGCCGAGATATATTTCATAACCCGTCGCATCCCTATACCATCGGATTGATGAAGTCCAAGCCCGTTGTGGGCAAACAGGTGGACGAGCTATATAACATACGCGGCAGTGTCCCGAACCCTCTCGATATGCCCAACTACTGCTATTTCCGCGATCGCTGCGATTATAGCTTCGACGAATGCATGAATAGCGGGTATCCGCCGGAATACAAAATCAGTGACACGCATTGTGTGTCCTGTTACCTGTTTCAAGACAAAGGCGAAATCGTATTCCGGCCGCAAAGTGTCGACGTCAAGGAGCTGTGACATGAAAAAAGACTACATTCTCGAGGTGAATAATCTCAAAAAATACTTTCCCATCAAATCGACCTTCTTCCGCAATACCGTGGGGCAAGTCAAAGCGGTGGACGATATTTCTTTTCGGATTGAACGGGGCACTACTATGGGCTTGGTCGGTGAATCCGGTTGCGGTAAAAGCACTGTTGGCAGAGCATTACTTCGCCTTTTCGAGAAAACCGGCGGTGATGTGCTATTCGACGGACAGGATATATTTGACTTAAACCGCGAACAGCTTCGAAAAATGCGGCCTCGAATGCAGATTATTTTTCAGGACCCCTATTCCAGCCTTTCGCCCAGACTTCCCGTCGGAGAAATCATCGGCGAGGCAGTACGCGAGCATAAAATCGTTCCTCATGAGGAGTTTGATAATTATATTTCCAGAATCATGCGCGCCTGCGGTCTCCAGGATTATCACAAGGACCGCTATCCGCACGAATTTTCCGGAGGTCAGCGACAGCGAATATGCATCGCCCGAGCGCTTGCTTTGAATCCGGATTTCATAGTCTGTGACGAGCCCGTATCTGCGCTGGATGTTTCGATTCAAGCTCAGATTATCAATCTTTTGAAGCAACTTCAAAATGAGTTCGGTCTGACATACCTGTTTATTTCGCATGACTTATCCGTGGTGGAACATATTTCTGATACGGTCGGCGTCATGTATCTCGGGGCCTTAGTGGAGTATGCGGACAAGAAGAGTCTGTTTTCACATGCTCTTCACCCGTATACGAAGGCTCTTTTCTCTGCCATTCCGATGCCGGATCCCGATTTCAAGATGGAGCGAATCATTCTGGAAGGCGGAATTCCTTCACCGGCGAATCCCCCTAATGGGTGTAAGTTCCATACCCGTTGCAGGGATTGTATGGAAATCTGTAAATCCATCGCGCCGGAATTTCGCGAAATAGAGGCCGGCCATTTCTGCGCCTGTCATTTATATAATGAGATCAAAACGCTCGATGGACAAGAAGGAGCCGATTAAAGCCATATAGGGAGTCCATGATGAAAAAACGGAAGACTTATGATGATGATGACGGCCGCACAATCGCCAATATGAATGTCGATGGTATGCCCTGGTACGCAAAAAGACCGGCTCCTCAAGAAAATGGCGATGCTCCGACCGCTATTGATTCGAATAGCTCCGGAAATCTTGCCGTCATCTGGGGGGTACTCAAAGCAGCTCTTTTGATTACTGCGGTGTTTGCATTGGGGTACCTTCTCTTTATACTTTTCTGTACGCTTATATGGTTTAAATAATTATTTAACAGATGCGAATAAATATGAATCCCTGCACCAAAAAGATGCAGGGATTCTTTGTGGTTGCGGAGGCGGGACTCGAACCTCGCGACCTTCGGGTTATGAGCCCGACAAGCTACCAACTGCTCCACTCCGCGATATTTCAGGGAAAAATACTCCTGTTATGTGGAATCTGGTGCTCGTGACCGGACTTGAACCGGTACGGGTTCTATCCCGACGGATTTTAAGTCCGTTGCGTCTGCCGATTCCGCCACACGAGCGTCCTTTTTCAGGTGCTTAGCAATTGTAGCATTGAAGATGCTGATTGTCAAACTCAAATATGTGACAGAAAATCGATCGTCACAATCCATTTTTTGCGGGCTGAAAGTATTATAATAATTGGTAGATTCTGCAAATTGTGGTATTGTATTTCTATAGTTTATTTGGTTTCCGGAGGTGCTGTTCATGTTAAGAGGACGAGCTCACGATGATGATGAAAAGCGTGATGAAGCTCTTATGCCCGATCGATTAATTCATTTTGAGCCGGACGATTCCGAGGGTAATCCGGACGACAAACCCGCATCGGTTTTCGGAACATACTACAAAGCCATTTCATCCGATCAAGATGAAAAGGAAAAAGTCCTTTTTGCAAAGGACGATTCCGAAGAAGAAAATGCAACTCCCGATGTGCCATTAACTCCGGAAGCGATTGACCCCGAATATTCTCCTGTCGTTTTTCAAGCAGATGATTCGGAAAATCAAGAAGGTCTCGATGAGTCGTTTCCTCTATTCGTTTCTTTTAAGGCGAACGACTCGGCCCAGACAGTCTCCGAGGCGATACGTGACCGGTCCTTGAAGCCGGATGATTCTATTGACGATTCTCTTGATACTTCTCCCGACGATTTTGATATTGCGATACCACCGGATTCTACCGGAGTTGACGCGGAAGATTCTTTTACGGACGCTACTACCGGAAGCGACTATTCTTCTTTGAATTTTGGTGAGCAGGGTATTCCGTTTGATGCAGAAATCGATCCGGTTGATTTCGATAATTACCCGGCCGACGATAAAGATCCTTTCGATATCGCGCTTGAAGATCTGGATGTTCCGGTTTTCAAGCCGTTTGCTCCTGCGTCCGTCGATACAGATACAGAAGGCGCTTATGATATTCCCGAGGTTTTCAACAATAGAGATACCGACACAGTGCCAACCGATACCGATGATACTGAAGAATTCCAAGAATCAAACCCCGTGGATCCATCCGACAATCAGTTGTTTGATCCTGCCGAGCCAGATGATTCTGCTGCGGATTATGCTCCGGTCTTTGTACCGATTCAGATTGACACACCGGATACTCAAGAGACACCGAACATCGCCGATGTTGCTGAAGAAAGCATTATCTCGGAGGCACCGGAAGAGCTAAGCGATATCAAAGTGGTGCCGGAAGAAATCAGTGAAATCACTGAGAACCCTGCAGTGTCAGACAACCCTGATGCCCCTGAAGATTTCAGTGATGTCGCAGAAACTCCGGAATCCCTGGCGGACGCGGCAGAGGATCCGGAAGCATTAACAAGTACTGGAGAGGATGCGGAAGTGTCAACCGAAACCCCTGATGCTCCTGAAGATTTCAGTGATGTAACAGAGACTCCGGAATCCCTGACGGACGCGGCAGAGGATCCGGAAGCATTAACAAGTACTGGAGAGGATGCGGAAGTGTCAACCGACATCCCTGAGGCTCCGGAAGAAATCATTGATATTGCTAAGACTCCGGAAACCTTGAGCGAAATGGCAGCGTCAGAAGAAGCAGCCGAGACACTCATTCCCTCCGATCCGGTCGATGTGGCGGCAGGCTTTACGGTAGGTAAATTCTTTGATGATTTCGATTTTCCAGACGTCCGTGAGACCTTATCTTCAGAACCTCAAGATGACGGCACGGCCAATATCCTTTTGAATGAAAATCTTTCTTCCTTGCCAACGGAACCCCCCGAGCCGGTCGAATCGGTCGCGTCAGATACGCCTCCCGTCGTTACTCAGAGAGCCCCGAGATTCACGGAACACGATGATAGCGTTGCATCCGTGCTTCGGGACGACGGTATAAATGTATTTGAGAGCACCGCAAAAAGAGGAACCCCGTCTTCTGCGCCATCGGTTCCTGCTCGTACTCGTTCGGAAGCCAAAGAGCGACCCGGCAAACAATATTCGGATAAAAAAAGTGATACTTCTTCGAAGACTGCTCCGGTTAAGGGCGTGCAACCGTTGAATAATCTGGACCGTCCGGGATCAAGATACATCGCCGCACAGCAAATGGGCACGATTACTCCTGCGACGCAGCGGAACGGAATGTCGAGAAAAAAAGCGGCCGAATACCTTCCGCTGGTCATCCTCATCGTCCTGATTGTATTATCGATTGCGTTCATTGCTCTCTGGAATTACTTCAATCTTGAGACAGTATTCGCCGGACTTTTCAATCAATCCGACCGCCAACCCGGAGCTTCAACGTATCAATCGCCACCGATTGTCTCGACACTGGCAACAGATTCGGTTCCGACATCCATCGAAACCGCGGCGACCGATGCACCGACTCCAATCCCAACATCAACGCCTACACCCTCCCCGACCCCAACCGTGACTCCTACACCAAGCCCGACGCCAACACCGTCGCCGTCTCCGACTCCGGGTCCGGTTTCACGTTTCAAAACAAAACTTCTTAACGCTTCTATTGAAGGCGATTTGGCGTATTTTGATTTACAATTCGAGAATACGGGAAGCTATGATTCCACTTTGTATGACTCAATCAAGCAAATTACAATAACGTATACCGCTCCTGTCACATTCGATCGAGTTGAAAGCAGCGGCTTCATCTTTGTAAAGAAGGAAGGCTCAAATAATGTCTTTATCGGAACGCCGACTTCGATGGAACTGATTGAAAAAGGAGACAAATTGCTTGTTGATATGTCTGCCTATGCCGATGGGAAAAAGGTTAGCACCTTCTCAGTGAAATACTTTATTGAATACAACAGTTGAGTCCTCTGTTGTTCGTATGCAAATAGGTCGGACGAACAACAGTTGAAGTCTCTGTTGTACGTATGCAAATAGGTCGGACGAACAACAGTTGAAGTCTCTGTTATACGTATGCAAAAAGGCCGGACGAAAGCCCGGCCTTTTATTTTCGATAATGAATATCTACGCTCTATTTCCGATTACTTTTGTATCTGCATCCCGGAAAGATAAGCATTCATGAAGCCGTCGATTTTTCCATCCATCACGCTTTGAACGTCTGTTTCCTCATAGCCGGTCCGATGATCCTTGACCATCGTGTATGGACAGAAAACATAAGAACGAATTTGACTTCCCCAGGCGATGTCCATCTGGTTGCCCTTGAGATCCTCAATTTTCTCCATGTGAGCCGCCTGCGCCAGCGTAAACAGCTTTGCTTTAAGCATGTTCATTGCCGTTTCTTTGTTTTGAATCTGTGAGCGTTCTGCCTGGCACGCAGCCACACATCCGGTCGGGATATGGGTAAGCCGAATTGCTGAATCCGTCTTGTTAACGTGCTGACCACCTTTTCCCGAAGAGCGGTACGTATCCACTCTCAAATCGGATGGATTGATTTCGATGTGAATCGAAGCATCTAATTCCGGAATGACCTCACAGGACGCAAAGGACGTATGTCTTCTTCCGGAAGCGTCAAACGGAGAGATACGAACGAGCCGATGAACGCCCACCTCGGATCGAAGAAATCCGTATGCGTTATCTCCGCTAATCATTACCGATACACTCTTTATGCCCGCTTCATCCCCATCCAGATATTCCAGCTCTTTTATCTCAAAATCATGGTTCTCAGTCCATTTACCGTACATACGGTAGAGCATTTCGACCCAATCCTGATCTTCCGTCCCTCCGGCTCCCGCATGCAGGGTCAATATGGCATTATTTCGATCGTACTCGCCGGTCAGGAGAGTCTCTAAACGGGTGACTTCGAATCTCTTTTGATACTCGGCAAAGGACGCAGATACCTCGGCATAAACCTGCTCGTCCTCCGCCTCCGCACCCAGCTCGCAAAGAATGAGAAGATCCTGTCTCTCCGAAAGCAATGATCGATAATTCTCGACTTTTTTTGCAAGTCTTCGAATTTGCGTTTGAATCCTCTGCGCATTTTCGACATCATTCCAAAAATCCGGCTCCTGTGCCCGGGCTTCCAATTCGGAAATCCGGTCACCGAGAGCGTCAATTCTTAATGCGTCCGAAAGAAGCTTAAGCGGTTCTTCCATCGCTTCAAGCTGAAGACGGAATGGCTCAAAGTCAATCATTGCGGATTCTTTGCACTCCTTATTTCGTGTACGAATTCCTGCAGTCGAGCCAGTGCCATCCTAATATTCTCGATCGAGGATGCATAAC
>CAYGIB010000040.1:0-3235 GCA_964349735.1 uncultured Oscillospiraceae bacterium
GATCGACGCTGCACCAGATCGGTGCCTTTTCGATAATCTTCGTCGGCCAGATGCGGCTCTGCATAGGAACCTGCGGAAATCTCCGATATCTTTTGTAGTTCATATTCATTTCCTCCATTTGCTTTTATGTAAAATCGAAAAACTCTCTGCTCATCAATCTTTTCCCGTTTGTTTGCTATAACCGTGCGCATCGAAGGAAAGCAAGAATCGAGCCGATTCTTGAGCATAACAAACGACTGCATATCCATTGCCTCTGTGTGCCGATGTTTTTGTTTTCGAACATAAAAAAACCTCCCGTCTCTAAACCATAGAGACGAAAGGTAAACTTCCGCGGTACCACTCCAATTCGCCCCAATAGGCGCACTCACCGGATACGAGACTCTGGTCTGATATCCTGCCGCTGTAACGGTCGGCCTCCGACTTCGTCTAATCGCAGATTACTGCTTTCAACGAGCACACTCCAAGGTGAGTTCAAAGATTCCCCGACACCGCTTTACACCGAACAGCGGCTCTCTGTAGTCCGGATGATTCCTCTACTGGTCCTTATCATCGTGTTTCCAATCACTTCAATTGGCAAGGTGCAACCGGAATTCCTTCCGAATTATAGTCAAGCTTACCATAATCCTGTAGTCGAGTCAATAGCAACCGGATATTGTTCTATTTTGTCAATGTTTCAAGACTGTTTTTATACTCATTGGTTTATGGCTTCTTTACCATAAGTGCAACGACCAGTTGCTTGTAAAGATTGCCGCGCTCCTCGAAATGTCTGAATTGATCGTAGCTGGTTCCTGCAGGGGAAAGAATGACAATTTCACCGGGTTTTGCCATTTTTTTTGCTAAATTCAGCGCTTGTTCGTAGCTTTCTGCTTCAGTGATCTCATAGTCCTTCGGATCGCATTCTGTTTCAATCGCTGTCCGAATCAAACTTGCATTTTCTCCGCAAAGGACAATCCGGTCGCAGACCTGGATAATCGCCTTCCCGAGGCCGGTGTAATCGCAATCCTTATCCTTCCCGCCGGCTATCAAAACTCCCCGATCCCCCCGGTCGGCGAGCGCCTCCATGGTATGAATCGTACGATTCGGGCTGGTGTCGATGGAACTGTTAAAATAGCGAATACCCCCGATGGTAGCAACCAGTTCGATCCGATGCTCTACGCCTGAAAAAGAGCGCGCCACAGAGGAAATATGCTCCGGCCGGACATAAGGAAAAACAGCCATTGCCGCAGCCATGAAGTTCTCAACATTATGCCTGCCGGGAACCAGAATGTCGTCCAGAAGCACCACGCGCGTCTCTTCGCCCGGAGAAGAAATCCAAATGGCGCCGTTTTCCACGTATGCGTGGTCATGAATCGAAAAGTCGTTTCCCCCCTGAAGCCTCGTTTGCTTGTGCCACGAAAATAACGCCGTCTTACCGCGTGATTTTGCGTTAAATGACCGCGTAATGTCATTGTCTGCGTTAATGATCAGCCTGCCCCAGAAAGGTTGTGCTGTGAAAAGATTCGTCTTCGCCCGAATGTATTCCTCATAGTTCTTGTGGAAATCCAGATGGTTGGGAGATATGTTGGTGATGACCGCATCGTCGATCGGAACCTTCATGGTCATTAATTGAAACGAGGATAACTCCAAAACGACATAATCCGATTCATTGATGTGATCAATTTGATTTAGAAGCGGTGTCCCGATGTTTCCTCCGACATAAACATTATATCCGGCATCCTTGAGAAACAATGAGATGAGTGTGGTCGTGGTCGTCTTTCCGTCGCTTCCGGTCACCGCTATGGTTCGGGCGGGACAAAGGCTCAAGAACACCTCCATCTCCGAGGTTAAAACGGCACCCTCTCGTACGGCTTGAACGATTTCCGGAATATCCGGCCGAAGCTTCGGTGTGCGAAAAATCATTTCGAATCCATGTCCGGGCAATCGAGTCAAATAGTCCTTACCGCAAGACCAATCAATATGAATTTCGCCGGATTTAAATTCAGAAATGGTTTTCTTAAGGACTATGTCTTCGGGCTCAAGAACGTCAAATGCAGTGATTTTCGCACCGAGAGAGTAAATGTACTCGATTAATGGCCGGTTGGATATTCCGACGCCCAGAACCGCAACCTTGCGGCCGGAAATGAATTTTTTGAACTCAGAAAGCTTTCGATTTTCCATATACGTCTTCCCTTTTATCGCTTAATGTATTGTATCACTTTTATTTTGGTCTTGCGATTTTTTCTCCCGTATTGTATGATGAATTCTGCTCTGCGGGAATGGCGGAATTGGCAGACGCGCTAGCTTCAGGTGCTAGTGATCGCAAGGTCATGCAGGTTCAAGTCCTGTTTCCCGCACCATGAAAACACATTCCGGCTCATCGTGAACGGAGTGTGTTTTTTAGTTTTGGAATGGATTATGATTGTTTAAAGGAGTCAATCCGATATTGCGAGCTTTCGCGGAGGATCAACTATGTGCACAATCGAGAACTCTCAAAATTTCAACACATCCATCGCATATTGCGGTCTTGCCTGTTGCGTCTGTTCCGAGAATAAAACCTGTATCGGCTGTAAATCCGGCGCCTGTGATATTCACATTTGGTGTAAAAACTACAACTGCTGCCGTGAAAAGGGCTTGAACGGCTGTTGGGAATGTGCTGATTTTCCATGCTCCGGCACGATGCTCGACAAACCGCGTATCCTTGCCTTTGCCCGATTTGCCAAGGATAACAGTGCCGATGAATTAACGCGGTGCCTTATGCGAAATGAGGCAGCCGGCGTCGTTTACCACTACAAAGGACAGCTCGTCGGTGATTATGATCTCTGCTCGAACGAAAATGAGATTGCAGAAATGATTCGAAGCGGAAAAAGACCTTAATCATACCTTGTCGTGAGTCTTGAAGAAACAGATAGACATTTATGCTTCTCGAAAATTAGGCTCATCAATAATTGAAGCTCCTTCTTTAGAGAAATTTCCGGATAATGTCCTCCCTGCTCATCGGAAGAAGATATGCGGGCGGAACGTCAAAAGGCGTCAGACAACCCTTTTTACCTTCAATACTCAAACGGTGGGCAGATCTTGCGTACGCAACAAGAACTCCCGCGGTAAACTCCGGATTCGAGTCCAACTTCAATCCGTACTCGATGGTGTGCCGGTTCTCCTTTTTGCTTCCGGTATATCCGGAGCGAACCACAAAGCCGCCGTGCGGCATTTCCGAGTGCTTTTCCTTCAGCTCGGCGAGCGAGATAAAATGTACGAT
>CAYGIB010000040.1:3245-12331 GCA_964349735.1 uncultured Oscillospiraceae bacterium
GATAACCCGCAAAATAGTTCGGCATGGTTGCTATTTCAGTCTCAATTCGATCTTTATCTGCACCTTCCTCAGAAACGACGAAGCACTCCCGGATATGTCTTTGCGTGGAGTCGGTTGAAACCGTTCCGCCGCCTCGAGCCGCTTCTATCGTCGACTCAATCGGAATGGTGTATTGACGGGCATCGAGAACCCCTTTGATTCCGCGAATCGCGTCCGAGTGTCCCTGGCTGATACCCTTCCCCCAAAATGTATAAGTCTCCCCTTCCGGGAGAATCGCCGCAGAGTAGAGGCGATTTATTGAAAACATCCCCGGGTCCCAACCGACCGAAATGATTGCGACGTGATTGGAAGATGTGGCAGCGGTATCGACTGCGTTAAGATGCTCGTTGATATTAGCGTGTGTGTCGAAGCTGTCAACAACATTAAACCATTGGGCCGCCAAAGGGGTCTGTTCCGGCAAATCCGACGCACTGCCGCCGCATAAAATCATCACGTCAATCTCTTCTATGTATTGCTCCATATCCTGAATTTCGTATACCGCTGTGTCAGAATGGAAGGGGCGGATGCTCTCCGGGTTTCTGCGGGTGAAAACCGCTGTGAGTTTCATATCCGGGTTCTGGCGGATCGCCTTCTCCACTCCCCTTCCGAGATTTCCATATCCGACGATTCCAATTCTGGTCTGCATTTGCAATATTCTCCTCTTGTGCATTCAATTTATCGTAAACTTCTTCATATTTTAGACTATTTTTGATCGTTTAACAACTGCATATGCAAGTATATTTCGCTCCGGTTTCAAAATGTACTGTTTCTAACCGGAAACCGGCACAGCACTTTCCGGAACCGTTTTTGGAGTATAATTTCATTATGCTTGAATCATCAGACGATTAAAGAGGTGTCAATGAAACCGGCTATGGAAAATTCAGAGGGCACAGAGCAAACCGTCTCGGCTCGCATGTTGGTGGAGCAGGTTTACCTGAGCGGCGATTTATCCGGCATCTCATTTTCTTCGGTAAGCGGTCAGGAAGGCACACGACTGCACCAGAAGGTTTTCGGCGATATACGGAAAAGTCATCAGGAGCAGTCGGTCGAAACTGAGGTTTCTCTTTCTACTTACTATGTTCATGAAGGATTTCGTTTAAAGGTATCCGGACGAGCCGACTGCCTCTTAACCGAGAATACCGATACCGGAAAACAGGGTCGAATGTCGCTCGTCGAGGTGAAGGCACACAGTCGACAAAATGCGGTTTACAGCGAACTCTATCGACCCGTTCACCGTGCTCAACTCGTTATCTACGCACATATGCTGATGGATAACAGGTCCGAAGTCGATGGCATTGAAATCATCCTTCGGTATGTTTCAATCCAGACATTGATTCCGATCGAAAAGCCGGAGTGGATTACCCGTGCGCAGGCCGCGGAGTTTTTTGTGCAAACCTGCCGTCTGTATCAGGCCGTTGCGCTTCGGATACTCGACGACAGGCAGCGAAGAAACGAGACGATTAGCCTGATGACATTCCCGTACGGCGGGCTTCGCGATGGCCAGAAGTCCTTGATGGAACACGTGGTCGGCTCAATTCGCTGTAAACAGACTCTATTCGCGGAAGCTCCGACCGGTATCGGGAAGACCATCGGCGTGCTTTTCCCGTCTCTTAAGTGTTTGGCTCGCGGTTATTCGGACAAAATTTTTTACCTGACCGCGAAGATCTCTACGCGCGATGTCGCGCGCAAAACCTTGAACGATTTGCGAGAAAACGGCCTTTTTGCCCGCTCGATTCTCTTATCTTCCAAGGAGACGATGTGCCCACACAAGGATATTTATTGCGAGCCGAAAGCATGTCCGTGCGCCATCGGGTACTTCGACCGACTAAAAGACGGACTGGCTGAACTTATGGATGTTCAAGACATCGCACCCTCCGTCATTCGAGACGTAGCCGCGAAGCACTGTCTGTGTCCCTTTGAGCTCTCGCTCGACATTTCCCTCTTCTGCGATATTATCATCGCCGATTATAATCACGCATTTCATCCAAGAATTCGTCTGGAGCGTTTTTTCGATGATCCGACGCAGTCTCATATTCTTCTAAACGACGAGGCGCACAATCTGGTCGACCGGTCTCGAGATATGTTTTCTGCTGTGCTCAGCTACGGGACCTTCAGTGCCTTTTCGGCTGCCGTGCGTGGAATGACGCCGGAAATCGACGGGCTTACGGATTCCATCGAACGATATTTCAATTGCGCTTACGAAGCCATCCGGAAGGGCGAAAAGACCTTCGACCGGATTGAACGGGAGTATTCCGGAGAGCATGTGTACATTTCAGATGATTTTCGAGCGGTAAAGCTGATACCGAAATCACTGTACGGAGACCTATGGCGCATCTGCTATCGGCTGTCCGACATATTGGACTCGCTTCCCGTGGGACCGATTCGCAAGGCCATACTCGAATTTTTCTTTGAGGCGAGGTTTTTTCTGACTGTTACCGAACAGTATTTTTGCGATTCGTATATTTACATAGCAAGGGTCGAAAGCACGCCGGATCGTACTTCTGCCAAATCGTTTTCCATGTTTTTTTCGCTAACCTGCCTCGACGCCTCCGATTTCATCGTATCGCAAATCAAAGATCGCCACCCTTGCGTATTCTTTTCCGCAACGCTTTCACCTCCGGTATATTATCGGTCGATGCTCATCGGAGGGGATCCTTCGGGCATGGATGAAATTACAATCGCAAGTCCTTTCCCTCCAGAGAACTTGGATGTGCGATTTCACACAGATATCCGGACCGTTTACCGTGAACGTTTCTCTACGGTTGAACAGGTCGCAGATTGTATTGAGCGTTATATGGCGAGGTCATGCGGTAATTTCATCGCTTACTTTCCTTCTTTTCAGTATATGAACATGGTTCACTCCCGCTTCCTCGAAAAATTCGGGAAAAAGGAAAAAACGGATATTATCATTCAAGGTAAGGATATGAGTGCTTCGGATAAGGTTGCTTTTCTCGGACGGTTTAATAGCTACGGTGACCGTACACTTCTCGGATTTGCTGTCCTGGGCGGTCATTTTGGAGAAGGTATCGACCTGGTCGGAGAACGACTCTCCGGCGTCTTTATCGTAGGCGTCGGCATCCCCCAAATCTCGCCGGAAAGAGAGATTCTGCGCCAGTATTATCAAGAGAAATTCGGCGACGGCTACTCCTTTGCCTATCGGTTTCCGGGCTGGGAAAAGGTGTTGCAGGCTTGCGGAAGAGTAATCCGCGATGAGTCGGACCGTGGCTTTGTCGTCCTCATGGACCATCGGTATGCTTTGCCGGAATACCGAACGCTTTTTCCGAAGCATTGGCAGACCGATTTGGCAATTTCGGAGGAATCCGAGGCGTTAGACGATCGGTTCGGCTAGAACCGGGGCATTCCCTCGTCACTTGACAACAGGTCCATTTTGCAATACTTTTTTTCGAAACGCTCGCATAAGAATCTGCGAGTCACTTCGCTGATTTCAGCAAGCACAGAATCCGAAACCGAAAATGCAAACAGATTGGTGCTGCCCGCTTCGCGAATGTATCGAAGTGCCTGAACGGCGCTTCTCGATATAACCCGATAATCTCCTGCCGCAATAAGGCAGGAGGGTCTTAAGCAAAACGTCCGGCATTTGCTGTAAGAAAAGGCATATTGATCGTCCGACTCTGATTTTCCGCAAGAGCACGGGCCTAGTTCGGCCGAATAGCCGGACAAATCCATCATCTTCCATTCAAAAGCGGAAGCAATCAACATATAGTCTTTCTTTCTCTTTGAAAGAGCATACAATGCGCAGACCGCATACGGGTATACAGTCGAGGATATATCAGTTGAAACACAAATATCCGAGATAATCTCCAATAGATGTGCCGCAACAGTCAATCGTTCGATATCCTCGTAAAGGCCTCTAAACGGCTCTACGAGCTCCGATTCCGAAAGATAATGAAATCCCTTCGAATCACTCATTGTGAAGTCGGAAAGCGTCCCGGGCTGAGCCGTGATGCCGTGCCTGCTGCCGAGTTTTCCCGCTCCGGGCGCACAAACGTGGATCACACCGTTTTCGGCCGTTAAAACGCGAATCAGACGATCCTGTTCCCTGTGTGGCTTTGCGGAAAGCACCAATCCACGGACCTTAAGACTTGCCACTTATTTCACCCGGCTTATATCCCAGTTCGTTCAGATGAGCGGATGCGTTTTTCCAATCTGCACGTATCTTGACATGAAGCTCCAGATACACCTTGCATCCGGTCATGCGCTCGATGTTCACGCGTGCCGCCGTTCCGATACGCTTGATCATCTGTCCGTCCTTGCCGAGAATAATCGCCTTATGCGATTTTCTTTCACAGATAACGGAGGCGAAAATCCGCACAAGCTCACGATCGAACTCATCCTCCGGATTCTCGCCGGTGACATCTTCAAATTGGTCAATCAACACCGCAACTCCGTGCGGAACCTCTTGATTTGTATAATGAAGAATTTGTTCACGAATCAGCTCGGTAGCCAGAGATCTTTCCGATTGATCCGTATAATCCTCCTCGGGATAATATCTCGGTCCGGGAGGCAGCAATTTGATTACCTCGTCCAGAAATTGATCGACGCCGTCGCCGGTTCTGGCTGATATCGGGATAATGGATTGAAATGCGAAAACTTCTGAGTATGTCGCAATGATCGGAAGTAATGATTCCTTTGCCACGCTGTCTGCTTTGTTGATCAACAGGATTACCGGCTTCCGTAATCGACCGAATCGCTCAACGATGGCCCGATCCTGATCTCCCGGTCTCGAGAACCTCCCGTCAACCAGGAGCACGACAACGTCCGCATACTGTGCGGCGCGAATGGATGAGTCGACCATATATCTCGAGAGTTCATTTTGCGGTTTGTGAACACCCGGAGTATCGACGAAAATCACCTGCGCGCTGTCGCGGTTGATGATCGCCCGCACATTGTTTCTTGTCGTCTGCGGTTTCGGAGATATGATCGAAAGTTTCATACCGGATATTTGATTGATCAAAGTGGATTTCCCGACATTGGGTTTTCCGATGATTGCCACAAATCCGGAATGCTCCAAATGGCCGTCCTCTTGAGGTGTTGAAGGCTCAGGCGGCACTGCAGCCGCAGAAATCTCGGAATTCGATTTCTTTACATCTGCGAAAAGAGTCTTGATGATACGCTTCTGCTCCGCAATCATCTTTTTTTCGTCATCGGGGTCGATGTGGTCAAATCCCAACAGGTGAAGCCCCGCATGAACCGTTAAAAATGCGACCTCGCGGTCCAAATCATGACCGATCTGTTCTGCCTGTTCAGAAGCTTTGTCGAGCGATATGAACACATCCCCGAGTGTAATTTCTCCGACACCATCCTTATGCCAAAGGATGTCCTGGGCTCCTAAAGCAGTAATCATCTTACCGTTATGCATGTCCAGAAGCGGAAACGACAAGACATCCGTAAGCGAATTGATGCTACGGTACTGCTCGTTAGTTTTGCGCATGTAATCCGCCCCGACAAAGGAAATGGTTGCGGATAGACAAGTTGATTTGCTCTTTAATGACGAATCCAGAAAAGGCCTTTGTACCACCGCATCCATTGCCTGTTGGCAAACTGATTTCAGTGAATCCACTTGGTCGGCGTCGTATTTTCTCTGTTTATTAACGAATAGAATGATCATCAGGATATTGTACCCTCTCATGGAAAAATCCCGCATACACTTGCAGGAATGCTTTTAGAATGATTTCAAGCTCGTTAAAAGATAACCCGGAATCGTTGAGTTGGTCTTGTTCGATTTTCTGTTTGAAAAGTTTGCGGAAAAGGTCTTCCGCATCCGCTATATTCGTGATGCCCGTAGAGCGCAAGGCTGCTTCACAGGTGTCCGCAAGCATGACGACGGCGGATTCCTTCGAAGACGGGATTCCTCCCTTATATCGAAAATCAACAATCGATGGTTCGGGCAATCCCTTTTTCGCCGCCAGAGACTTTGCCTTGTGATAGAAAAATACCTGACATGTCGTCCCATGATGCTCCTGAATAATCCGGACGATTGTGTTGGGCAGTCTGTTTTTTCTTGCGAGCCGAACTCCTTGCTCCGGGTGAGCGGCAATAATCGTCATGCTGTCTTCCGGCGGCATATCGTTATGCGGATTGTATCCCTCCTGCTGATTCTCAGTGAAATAGGTCGGGTTTTCAAGCTTCCCGATATCATGATAGTAGGCTCCGACCTTGGCCAGTAAAGCATCCGAGCCAATTGCGTCGGCAGCGGAATCGGCAAGATTGGCGACCATCATACTGTGCTGTGATGTTCCGGGCGCCTCAAGAAAAAGTCGTTTTAAGAGAGGATTTCCGGGTTGTGACAAATCAATCAGTCGTACCGGCGATACCGTATTCGATATCAACTCAAAAATCGGCATGGATCCAATAGCGGCAACCACGGCAACCGTCGCCGAAATAATTGCCCAAAGTGCCGCATTGAGCATCATGGATCGAGATGATTTTATTGCCAGATTGTAACCCACAGAAGCCGCGAAGCAAGCAAATGAGGTGAACAGGATCAATGAAGCCGAATTAAATTTCCGGCTTCTCCTCCCTGCGATTACGGAGCACACGAAGACCCCGATTATGGATACAAAAACGTACTCCACATTGAAGTTATTGATCGGAGATATGATTAGAATTTGAATCACTCCGATAACAATACCGGACTGAATACCCAAATAAGTGGCAATAATCACGGAAGTAAAATATACGGTGGAAATAAGCGTGGAAATGTCTTTCAGGTAAACCGCGGAGATAATCGGAAGGATAAATGAAATGGTTATCGCGATGAAGTCTTTCGGATTGGACACGATCACCGACTTGATATGTGAAAGATAGAGCGCCAGGACCGTGAAGATCACAATCATATAAAGAATAATGCCCAGCAATAATTGATAATCGAATCCGTTTGAATTCAGCAAGTTTAAATCCTTCAGTATGCCATAATCCTGGTCGGTAATCACCTCGCCGACGTTAACGATCCGATATCCCTTTTCGATCATTACGGGATTATTCATTGCAGATCGGTAGGCTGCGTCTCTGGCCGCTAACGTCGCCGCTTCATCCAGTTCGATATTGGGCAAAAGGAGTTGGGACAAAATCGAATGCACCAAATCGCGAATGGAAACATAGTAGGTTGCATTCGCTCCGTCAATCAGAGAAGTTTTCCGAATAATAAGCTCTTCCAAGAATTTATCATCTGCGTTCTCAATCATGATTGACTTCGCCAGGGTGGTTGCATTTACCTTGATTTCGGCGAAAAGCTCGGGACTGGCTGTCATCAATTGAAATGCCTCATCGTCGGTGAACTCGATGGCAAATGCAGAACGAGCCTTATCCTTCAATTGATTGCTGAGTGAACGGAACGAATCAATATATGTCCCGTCCTCTCTGGTGTTTTTGTCTCTAAGATCGTCGCACAAATCGAAAAGCCGGTAGACCCGGTCGATCGATTCATTTGCCAAATCCTCGGATTTTACATATATACCTTGAACGGACTCAAAGGCAAGCAATGCTTTCTTATCGGTTTCGAACGTGTCAACAATCGAACGGGGCGCAGAAATATCCACGGTGCTGACTGAACCGACCGAAAGATTGTACTTTTGCGGAATCGCTCCCCAATATACCATGGTAATAATGGCCGGGATGAATAGGGAAATTAAAATAACGAATATGGTTTTAGACGTTTTTCCGGTCATGGCCAATTTCGCCCCTCCCCTTCGCCGCTCGCTCTTTCTGGTACGCACACACAATCTTCTGGACAATCGGGTTGCGAACAATATCCGAACTTGAAAGAAATACCGACCGGATACCTTCGATATCCGAAAGAACATGTATTGCATCGGACAATCAGTTCGGCACGCCGACCGGCAGATCAATCTGAGTAATATCTCCGCAAACGCAGGCTTTAGAATTCATGCCGATTCTTGTCAGGAACATAATCATCTGATCCACCGTGGTATTTTGAGCCTCGTCCAATAAGATAAAAGAATCATCCAAGGTTCGACCCCGCATAAATGCCAGCGGCGAAACCTCAATTAATCCCTTCTCATAATACCGTTGATAGGCTTCGATTCCAAGAAGCTCCTTGAGCGCATCATAAATCGGCCTCATATAGGGATCCACCTTATCCTGAAGATCACCCGGGAGAAAACCAAGGCGCTCTCCTGCTTCTACGGCGGGCCGGGTCAAAACGATGCGTGAGACTTCCTTTTTCTGAAATGCCATGACTGCCGCAGCTACGCCGAGATACGTTTTACCGGAGCCTGCCGGCCCGACACAGAGAACGACTTCGTTATTGCGAATCGCATCCGTATAGATTTTCTGCCCAATTGTTTTGCACCGGACCGAATATCCTTTCGGAGTGATGTACATCGGCTGCGAAAAGGATGCGGCAAACTCGTGAATATCGGAATCGCTGCCGATTCCGGCCAAATAGCGAATCGAGTTTGAATCCAGCTGATCGGTTCCCGAAAACTCGCCGTCAATTGCCGTGATAACGGAGCGCACATGATCAAGCGAAGAAGAATCACACGTAACGATCAAAGCATTCTGATCCGTCTGCAGCTGAATCGATAACGCATCCTCAAGCGCGCTCAAACAGGAGCGATTTACCGAAAGAGTCTCATGAAGGTTTTTCGTTGTGATTCTTTCCGTTATCTGAGGATTCGCCTCATTCATACGCTATACCTTTTCGCTTTATTGATAAGGAGTGATGTGTAAAATAATAATCGCCCGGTCTGCGAATTGACCTGATAAAAGTATAACATAAGTGTCGAAAAATCATGACCGGAGTACCGAAGCCGGAACCGGGACATTCTTTATAGATCGATCGAAAGTCGCTCTCTTAGTTTACGATAGTATTCGGGCAACTCAGAATCCACCTGAATGGTTTTACCCGAATTGGGGTGTATAAACCGCAGTGATTTGCTGTGCAATGCTTGCCCTACAAGACCGTACGTCGGCCGCTTTCCCGAATATACCGGATCACCGATTGCGGGATGTCCGATAAATGCCATATGTGCGCGAATCTGATGTGTTCTGCCCGTTTCCAGAAT
>CAYGIB010000041.1:0-8113 GCA_964349735.1 uncultured Oscillospiraceae bacterium
CAAGAGCGGATCACTCCAATACGATGAACCAGCTCTTCTCGGCTTACGCGCGCGGCAAGGACGCCAAGGAGCTCATGATCATCTTAGGTGAGGCCGCTCTGACCGCGATGGATAAGTTGTACGCGCGTTTTTCGGACGCTTTCGAGAAAGAGTATGTCTCTCAGGGATTTGAGACAGACCGTTCGATTGAAGAGACTCTCGACTTGGGCTGGAAACTCCTTCGCATCTTGCCGAGAAGTGAGCTCAAGCGAATCAGCGACAAGATACTGGATCAATACTACGACGAAATATTACGAGATAAATCCGAATCCTAGAAGAGTTTTTCAAAAAGGAGACGGCACACAATGGCCACTGCCCACATCAACCCGACGCGCATGGAATTGACCCGCTTGAAGAAGCGGCTCGTAACCGCGCGCCGTGGGCACAAGTTGCTGAAGGACAAACGCGACGAGTTGATGCGTCAATTTCTCGAGACGGTTCGAGAGCTCCGGCAACTTCGGCGTCGGGTAGAGAAAGCCCTCCTGGATGCAAACCGTCACATGTCCGTCGCGCGTGCGTTGATGAACGATGAGGCGTTGGCGATCTCCATGATGTATCATAAGCAGGAGATGTCTCTGAGTGTTGCTGAAAAAAACATCATGAGCGTACGTGTCCCGCTTTTCGAGGTCAAATATAAGACGGCGGATCCCGGTGACATCTACTCGTATGGCTTCGCTTTTACCTCCTCCGAACTCGACGAGGCGGTATTGGCGTTCTCGGACTTGACCGTGCCGTTGATTCGTCTGGCAGAGAAGGAAAAGGCTTGCCACCTGATGGCACAGGAGATCGAAAAGACACGCCGGCGCGTCAATGCACTCGAGCATGTTATGATTCCCGGCTACCTCGAGAACATCCGTTTCATTACAATGAAGCTGGACGAGACCGAGCGCAGCGCGATCACCCGCCTGATGAAGGTCAAGGATATGATGGTCGAAAAGGCGCTGGAAGCCCGCCGCCAAACGGATGAGAACGGGACGGACTAAGCAATCGCTTCGCGGATACTCTCCGCAGTCGTTTGGCCGGAGATGCTATCCTATACCGTATTGGAACATGAGGATTCGGGGCGTACGCCTTGAAATCCTCTTTTCACGTCAGGCGTTCAATGATACTCTCAACCACCTGGCCGGGATTTTTTCTTCGCACGCGGATCGTTATTTCCGCGTATTGACGATATAGAGGACGACGGTCGTGATAGAGGTTCTCAATGGTCTTTCCGGGAGAAGCGACGATGCCGCGTGTTTTATAATTCCACAGTCTCCTCTTGATCAGCCACAAATCGGCTTCAAGGAAAATGATTCGCGCAATTTCTCTAAGGTGATTCATTGCTTTCGGGAGGAGCACCGCACTGCCACCGGTCGCAATCACCAGTCCCTCGCCGGACAGTTCCGAGATAACCGCTTCTTCGATCGTCGAAAAGTAGGCGCTCCCTTTTTGCTGAATAATGTCCGCAAGAGCCATCCCCTCCCGATCTTGAATCAGGATATCGGTATCGACAAAGCGCATGCACAGCGCTTTGGCCAACATAACGCCAACCGTGCTCTTTCCGGTGCCCGGCATACCGATTAAGGCGATGTTGTTCTTTTTGCTCACGGTGCACTTCCTCCTCTATGGCTTCGCAATCAGTATATCATGCGACTCTTTTTGATCGGTATCCGGAAAATATTCTTTACTATTTAACAGAATCGCAACGAAACGGGTTCCCTTTTTGGCTCCAAACGTGGCATGCTATTTATGAGGCGTCCGTTTTACGGTCGAAGCCGGGTGAATCAGAGCCGGTGCCCGTACAGATCTGCCCCATAGAATTTTCGGAGGAAGCGATATGAACATTCAATCCACCCTCACGCTCAATAACGGCGTAAAGATTCCTCAGCTCGGCCTTGGCGTATTTCTGACCCGGGAAGGCCCCGAGACCGAATTCTCCGTACGAGCCGCTCTGGAAGCCGGGTACCGGCACATCGATACAGCGAAGGCATATGGCAACGAGACCGGCGTCGGAAAGGCGATCCGCGAGAGCGGTATCCCGCGCGAGCAGATTTTCATTACGACGAAGCTATGGAATACGGCGATGCGAGCGGGCAACGAGGAAGAGGAGTTCTTCGGCAGCCTCAGACGGATGGGACTCGAATACATCGACCTGTATTTGATTCACTGGCCGGTGAAGGAGGGGTATGTCCGCGCCTGGTCGGTGATGGAAAAGCTCTACGCCAGGGGCTTGATCCGCGCCATCGGCCTCAGTAACTTTAACCCGCATCATCTGGAAACACTCGAGCAAACCGCCTCGGTCACGCCGTCGGTCAACCAGATCGAGCTGCACCCGTTTTTGACCCAGAATGAGGTGTGCGCGTTTTTTCGAAATAAGGGAATCGCAATCGAGGCCTGGAGTCCGCTCGGACGCGGAGCGCTGCTCGATCACCCGGTTGTCACAAGCATCGCCGAAGAAATCGCCCGAACCCCGGCTCAGGTTCTCCTGCGCTGGCACTTGCAGCGCGGCCACATTGTCATTCCCAAGTCCGTTCGAAAAGAGCGAATCTACGAGAACGCGGCGCTTTTCGATTTTTCCCTGGACGATGCCCGGATGACAAGAATAAGCGCGCTCAACAGAAATGAGCGCTTCGGCGCCGACCCGGAGACGTTTAATTTCTGAGGTACAGGTCAAATTCCGTCATATTGTGCCAGAAACGTCTCGGCATCAGGTTCATCCGGCACTTGGGATTCTCTCTTTCTTCAATGGCAATCGTCCGGTAAAAGCATTGCCACAGCGTCCGGTATGCTTTCTCGGCGTCTTCAATCGGCGGCAGCTCAACGTCGCGCATCGAGGTCAGAAGCGTCCCCTCCGGCCTGTGTATGACCGCCATTTGGTGCGTCTTATCGTAAATCATGAATACCTCGTCCGGATACCGGTCGGCAAAGTGATCTGAAAGAAGCGGCAAGACCGTGTTCTTCGGCGATATACAGGCAACCATCACACCGTCGTAGACCGTGAAACGCGCAAATCCTTTAAGCAAGTGCGCCTCCCGGGTCAAATTGCGAACGGCCTTCGTAAGAGCGTCCACCGTCTCATCCGTCAGGCAGTCGAAAATCTTCCTGCCCATCCGATATCCCATGCGGATAAATCGATACATCAGAATTTCCTTGTCGGTGCGCTGAGTCAGAAAGGCTTGCCGGATAAAGTCCTGCGCCTCAAGGCATATCTTCTCGGCCAGAGAAGCATAGACCTTATCGGAGTGTCCGATGTCCGTTTGAATCCATTCGGTTTGCTCGAAAAGCATCGTTTGCCCATGCCTGGAGTGAATCTCGCCCGGCACCTGCCTCCGGGCAAAACTCTCGTAGACGCAGCACAGGAAGCCCTCGAGCGTTCCGTCATACACATATACCAAATTCGTTTCCTTGTTCATAATCCTCACTCACTGTACTCGTTGAAGTCAAAAAAAGCCCTTCCGTCTTCCGTCCGCCCGCGATCTTTTCTATCTCCGGGACATCCTCGAATCGCATTTGACCTCCGCGGATTGCCGGCAGCATCTCCAGTTCACGCTTAGACAGGAGGCTTCGGGTAATCACGTCCGGGTGGATGATTACCCCTTCGTCACACTTGCCGCGACAGGTAATGAAGTACCGCGCACGCTTCAGGACGACTCCGAGCTTGCGAAGTCCGTCAAAGTCAAGTGTGCCCGCCCGTCTGGCCTGCATAATTCGTCTGGCGCCGGTCACCCCGATGCCCGGAACGCGCAGGAGGGTTTCATACGAGGCGCGATTGACTTCCACGGGGAAGCGGTCGATGTTTCGGAGTGCCCAGCTGCATTTCGGATCAACAATCAGACTCAGGTTCGGGTGTTTCGGAGAGACGATTTCCTCCGCCGAAAACCCGTAAAATCGCATCAGCCAATCCGCCTGATAGAGTCGGTGTTCCCGCAGAAGAGGAGGCGCGGAGAGAAGCGACGGAAGATTAACATCCCGGACAATCGGCGTATATGCCGAAAAATATACTCTTTTGAGGCTGTATTTCCGGTATAAGCCCTGTGACAGACGCAATATCTTCAGGTCGCTGTCCGGACTGGCGCCGACAATCATCTGCGTGCTCTGCCCCGCGGGAACGAAGTGCGGTGCATGGCGAAAGCTTGCCCGCTCCGCGAGATTTTCCCGAATCCCCGAGCTGATTCGCTCCATGGGCGCAATAACCGCCTGCGGGCTTTTCTGCGGTGCAAGACGCAGAAGGCTCGATTCTGTCGGCAACTCGATGTTGACGCTCATCCGATCGACCAGAAGCCCCATTTGATCGACCAGTGCCGAATCAGAGCCCGGAATCGTCTTCACGTGGATGTATCCGTTGAAGAGGTATTTTTCGCGCAGAAGCCGAACGACCGTAATCATTCGCTCCATCGTATAGTCGGGACTTTTTAATACTCCGGAGCTCAGGAACAGGCCCTCGATATAATTCCGGCGGTAGAACTGAATCGTCAGCTCTGCCAGCTCGTCCGGAGTAAAGGAGGTGCGGGGGGTGTCCGAGGAAACGCGGTTGATGCAGTACTTACAGTCGTAAACACATGCGTTGCTCATCAGAACCTTGAGGAGTGAGATGCATCGTCCGTCCGCAGCGAAGCTGTGACAAATACCGCAGGCGGCGGCACTGCCGATTTTTCCGCCTTGACCGCCGCGATCGACACCGCTCGATGAACAGGATACGTCGTATTTGGCGGCGTCCGAGAGAATCGCCAGTTTTTCGAGAACGTCCATGAAAACACCCTCCGAATAACGAACATTTGTTCTTCCTTGAGGGTATTATAACACCGAACGTATGTTCTGTCCAGACGATAAACGGGACACCCGAATACTTCTCTGTACATTCGAAAACGCGGAACATAGTAAAGAACCGATTCGTTGAACGAGAATCGACTCGTTCGCTTATTGGAAATATCGCAGGCGAATATCCGCTTGAAGTTTGCCAACCGTTTCTGCTGTCAAGTGCTCAAAGTGCTCGGACATCACTGTCGCCGCAGCGTACGCGCACGCTTTCTTAAGAATCTCTTCATTACTCATGTCTTCAAGCAATCCGATTGCAACGGCGGCTGTCATTGCATCCCCCGCCCCGACGGTACTGACGACCGGAACCTTCGAAGGATCTGCGATCAGAACCGAATCGTCTCGAAACATCATCGCTCCATCGGCTCCCCTCGACACCAAGACTCTTCTACCCCTTGATAATCCGGTCTCCAACACGACCTCGGCGACCTCTTCCGGTGTGCAAACCTGCCTGCCCGTCAGTCGCGAAAGCTCTCCCACGTTCGGCTTAACAGCATCCGGATCCGCACGGAGTCCCTCGCTGAGAGCGAGACCATCTGCATCCAGAACCGTTTTCGCTCCGGATTTTTTCGCTCCGAAAATCAACCGGGCATATACATCCTCCGGAAGTCCATCCGGTACGCTGCCCGAAAAAATCACCACGTCTCCCTTTCCCGTTATCCGAGAAAGGGTCTGTTCCAGTTTCTGCGCATCCGCCAAAGAAGCCGGAGGCCCCGCCTCGTTGAGCTCAGTGCATATTCGGGTCGTTTCGTCGATAATCTTGATATTGGTCCGAGTCTCTCCCGAGGTATAGACAAACGCGCATTCAATACCGGCGTTCAATAAGCTTTCCTCGAGCTCGCGTCCCGTCCGACCGGAAAGAAATCCGGTCGCAACGCAACAAACCCCTAACCGACAGAGTACTCCCGCCGCATTATTGCCCTTACCACCCGAAAAGCAGCGGTTGTCTGACACATGATTTAAGCCGCCGATTCGAAAATCCCGAACGCGAATGAATCGGTCAACGGATGGGTTGAGTGTAACCGTAATAATCATGTCGCGGAATCCGGCGTTACTCGCCGAAGCCCAAATCGTTAACGATTTGATCGACCTCAGCGACGACGATATCATCCGCGCCGTCCGCAACAATCGTTATTACAGACCGACCGGTCTGAATTAAAACCGAATATGTGCCGCCGGCGGAACCGTCGTCATTCAGGAAGCTCAGCTTCGCAATCGTCTTTTGCACATCCTTCGATTCGGTCTTATCACATGAACCGGTTACGCCCTCACTGGAAGCAATAGAATCAAATAATTGCTGTTGTTTTGTATAGTAATCCTTGGCAGCGGCGACATCCCCACTGGTATAGAGGAAAACGCGGATTCCCTGATTCTTCGTACCGGAGACCTTTTTAACCCCGCTCACAATCTCTACGTTTCCGTTTTCGCTGTTCGGATTCTGAACGACCTGGGCACTTATTTGTCTCTTAGCCAGTATGGAAATAAAATCGCTCGTATCGATTTTCTTTGTACATGCCGCAGTAAGGGTAATCATAAGAATCACCAACAAAGCGATGGTTCCGATTCGTATCGTTCTTGACATAATCTATCCTCCAAAATCATGATAAAGCAACACTGCATGATTATATCACAAATTTCTCCTTTCGATCGACCGCCGCTCCGACCCACTCTGGTCCGTGTTCCGGGTATTGCTCCGGGTGAAGAGCCATGAAGTCGAAAAAGCCCGCCCGCCGGAAAGGCGAGCGGGCTAAAATCACTTGTTGATTTATTAAATCAAGAATCAGTATCCGAGAGCCTTTACAATCTTGTTAATTTCGTCAACGCGCTTGGCCTTGGTGCTGTCGGTTCCGGCAATAATAACCATGTTGTCCGCACGAATGATTACAACATACATATCGCCCCAATCCTCATGCTCACCGTTTACGATAATCTTCTGGTATTTTCCGGAGCTGCTCTTGGTGATCTTGCCGTCGAAATCCTCATCCTCTTTGGCTTCTTCGATTTCATCGAGGTAGTCTTCCACTTCATCTTCGGCGTCGTCGGCATCTTCATATAACGTGTAATCTACATGGAAATCGCCGTCCTCGTCCACCGCATAATACTTCTTGTCGATATCCTTGGACGTAGCCCCCTTCTCCACTTCGTAATCGAACTTGTCTTCCATGACTTCCTTGAATTCCTTGTAGTCAATCGGCTTCTTGCTGCAGGCCGTCAAGGAAAGAATCATGGCAAAAGCCAAAACCAAAACGATAATTTTCTGCGCTATTTTCAATTACAACACCCCTTCTCTGCTACAAATGAGCGGTTTTTACCTTCTTTGATTATAGCATGGATTTGATAAATGCATAGTCGTTAATCGGAAAAAACACATGGGAAAAGCATTAGTAGCCGAGTTCCTTAAGGATCTCCTCTACCTCTTCAATATCTCTTTTATCGTTGTCCATGGCCGCAACAACAAGGACAACGTTGTCTATTCTGTAAATAACGCCGTAGAATTTCCCTTCCGGAATCTCATTCACATCTTCGTCAAAATCCCCGTTAATAATCAGTTTGTTGTAGTTCCCGGAACCGGACTTCATGATTTTCCCCTCGAAGTCTTTATCATCCTCGGCATCCTTCACATCATCGAGCAAATCCGCGAACTCATCCTTGGCGTCCTCTTCGTCGTCAAACTCGATGTAATATGCCACAAAATCATAGTCCTCTTCATATGCGTTAATCCGCTTATCAATTTTCTTCGACAAGCCATCTGTAACCTCGTAGACGTAGAAGTCAAAATCATCCATAACGTCTTCAAAATCATCATCATCCAGGACCTTTTTGTTGCAGGAAGCGGAAAACACCGCGGCTAAAAGGATCGAAACAATCAGCAAATACACCGTCCATTTTCTCATAAGTTGCACCTTCCTCTCTTTAACTTGCATCGCCCGGCAAGGTTCGCCGGAATCCGATACACCTCTAAATCTAACACTTTCTTTATAATTCTTCAATGCTTTGACGACGCCTGCTTATCATCATCCGTGACACACCCGTACATCTGCGCATATAAGCCGCCTTTGGAAAGAAGTGCGCGATGTGTTCCCTGCTCGACAATCGCGCCGTCCTTCATGACAAGAATCAAGTCAGCGTTTCGTATCGTGGATAGACGATGGGCGATGACAAAGCCGGTACGCCCTTTCATCAGGCGGTCAAAGGCGCTGCGGATACGCTTCTCGGTAAGGGAGTCGACCGAGCTGGTCGCTTCATCCAGGATCAGCATCGGCGGGTCCGCCAGCAT
>CAYGIB010000041.1:8123-11397 GCA_964349735.1 uncultured Oscillospiraceae bacterium
CATGACTCGTGTGACCGCCAGAAGCTGACGCTGTCCCTCCGACAAATTCTCTGCATTCTCGGTAAGTACAGTATCGTATCCGGCCGGCAGGCGGCGGATGAAGCCGTCCGCGTGCGTTGCTTCTGCCGTTATCAGCATCTCTTTCTCCGTTGCATCCGGCTTCCCGAAAAGCAAATTCTCACGTACCGTGCCCTCGAAAAGCCACGTGTCCTGCAGGACCATACCGAACATCGCCCGGAGCGTATCCTTGTTCATATCGGCAATGTCCGCTCCGTCGATACGAATGTATCCTGCCTCCGGCTCGTAAAAACGCAGAAGCAGATTAATCAGCGTCGTTTTGCCCGCACCGGTCGGACCGACAATCGCGACCGTATGACCGGATCGCGCAGTAAACGATAACTCCCGGATCAACGGTCTATCCTTCGTGTATGAGAAGGATACCTTTTCGAAACGAACCGCTCCATCCACCCGGGATGGGGCGATGTAATCGCCGCTCTCCGCATTACGCGACTGCGGCAGATCCAGAATCTCGAAAACCCGCTCTGCCGAGGCAAATGCGGCCATGACCTGTGCGGTGATATTGGTCAAATCGTTGACCGGTCGGGAAAAGTTAGTCCAGTAGAGAATGAATGCGGAAATTCTTCCGACCGATAGTCCTCCGGCAAAAAAGCCCAGGACCGCAATCAATATATACGCCGTATGGTTGAGAAATCGAGTGGTCGGATTCGGAAGAGACGAGAAAAACTGGGCCTTTTTCGCGGTTTGAAACAACGCCTCGCCGGTCTTCACGAAGCGCTCCTGCGCGCGATCCTCATATACGAATGCCTTCACCTCCCGCTGTCCCGAAATGATTTCCTCGGATAGCAGGTTGAGCTCGCCGACCAGCGCCTGCTGTCTGGAAAACTGGCGGGCGGTCATTCGCGCAATCTGAATGGCCGCCGACACAGTCAGAACCGCCAGCGGAATAATCATGAGCGTCATCCGGATACTCATCACCGCCATAAAAACCAGTGTTCCGGCGATGGTCACCACCGCCGAAAAAAGCTGGGCGAGCCCTTGTGTCAATCCATCCGCGATGACATCGACGTCATAGATAAACCGCGTCTGAACATCTCCGTCGGAAGACGTGTCGAAAAATGCGATGGGAAGCCGGTCGGTTTTTTCGCAAAGCGCCTTCCGCAGCCCGGCGGCGATATTCGCCGAAACAACGCCGGACATATATTGCATGAACCATAGGAAAACGGATCCGATGACATACATCACGGCGATCAGAAGCACTCCCTGCAAAATCTTCCCGAAATCGGTACTGCCGTCCTCCATCATGCGGTCTACCGTTCCACCGGTAAAATACGGCGCAACGACCATCATCCCGCCCCCGAGAATGCCGAATACAATCACCGCCCAGAGGTGCCTCTTTTTCTCGCCGGCGAAGGATATTACTCGCAGCAATATCGACAGCGACGGTCGGGTACGGGTTCGTGACAGTTTGGCCGCTTCGGGGGCCAGATTTGCCATTCCCGGCAGAACACTTCTTTCACCGGCCATCACGTCGCCTCCTTCCCGAAAAGCTGGGAGTCGACAATTGCCTTATATTCCGGGCAGTCCAACAGGAGCTGATTATGTGTTCCGAAGCCGACCTGCCGGCCTTCATCAAGAACCAAGATACGATCCGCCTCCCGAATTGCCGCTATGCGCTGGGAGATAATCATCAACGTGCGTCCGGTTTTGCGGTTTGAATCCGCGAGTGCCGCGTATAAGCGCGCCTCCGTCAGATAATCAAGAGCCGATGCGGAATCGTCCAAAATCAGCAGTTCGGCACGCTTCATCACCGCACGGGCGATTGCGAGACGCTGTCGTTGGCCTCCCGAGAAATTGCGCCCGTTGCGCTCGACCCGGCCGGAGAGTCCCTCGGGAAGTGCATCAATAAAATCCCATGCTTGCGCAATCTCCAGAGCTTCGCGAATGGCATCGCCGTCCGCGCTCTCGTTTCCCCACCGGAGATTATTCTCGACGGTTCCGGAGAAAAGTCTCGGCGCCTGATGGACCACAGAAATCCGTCGGCGCAGCTCGGTGATCGAAGAATCGGCAATCACCCGTCCCGTCATACGGATTTGTCCCTCCGTCGGTTCCGACAGTCGAAGAATCAACGAAATCAGTGTGGATTTACCGGAACCCGTCGTGCCGGTGACGGCAAGCGTCCCTCCTTTTTCGATGCGAAAAGAAATATCCCGGAGCGCCGCTCTTTCTTCCGAATCACCTTCGGCACCCGGATATCGAAAGGTCACGCTTCTAAATTCCAGCGCGGCTTCAGAACCTTTTGAACCGGTCACTGCCGAATCTTCCGTTATCGAACCGGGGTCCGTTCCCCAGCCCTCGACGGCTCCGGCATTCTTCGCCCCGGAGTCGTTACTGTTTTGGGCCGAGTCTGCGACCGAGTCGAATGGAATCGGAAGCTCCAAGACCTCGCAAACTCTTTTTCGAGAGGCGGCGGCGCGGGTAAAAATCACGGTCAGGTTAGCAACCAGCACAAGCGCAACTAAAATCTGGAGAATGTAACTGATCAGTGCGACAATCTGTCCCGTCGTCAGATCGCCCGTATTGACCCGGCCGGCACCGAACCACAGGATGCCGCAAATCGCCAGGTTCATGATCAGCTGGGTTGCCGGCTGCATAAAAGAAGAAATTTTCGCGGCGCGAACGGCGCTTTTCTGATGCTCGTCCACCGCCCCGTCAAATCGATCCCTTTGCCATTTCCGTCTCCGAAAAGCCCGAATCACCCGAACCCCCAGGAAGCTCTCTCTCAGGATCCTTCCGATTCGGTCCAACCGGCTCTGAAGCTCGGTATAAAGAGAAAAGACGGATCGAATAATCACCGCCGCCACGACGAGAAACGCGGCCGATCCGGCCACGATCACCGAAGAAAGAGGCAGATCGACAATCATCGCGGCAATGATACCGCCCACGACGACAAAAGGGATTCTTGAACCGAGTCGAATCAACATCGAAACGGCCAGCTGAAGTCGCTCCGTGTCCGCAGTCACCCGGTTGATCAGAGACTCAGTTCCGATTTTTCGTTGATCGAAAACGCTCAAACGGTTGATATGTCGAAAAAGCGCCGTCCGCAGTTTGTTGCCAAAGCCCTGCGCCGCAACTGCGGCGCAATACTGGCAGATTACGGCACAAATCAAGCCGGCAAAAATCAGAAGGAGCATCTGCAAGCCGGTTCTGTGTATAAAAGGAATGTCACGGCCGGAAATGCCGATGTCGATAATTC
>CAYGIB010000041.1:11407-12041 GCA_964349735.1 uncultured Oscillospiraceae bacterium
TTCGTGCAAGCAGAACCGGAAGCAGCAGTTCGAGAACCGCTTCGATCAGCTTCAGAAAAAGACCGATGATTGTTTCCCGCAGATACGGTCGAAGAAACGGAAAAAGAGAAACCCTCATGGATGCTCCTTAAATGAAATGGTCATAGTACCGGACTTCGGGATTGCCGGCGGCTTTGTCTGCCGTCCGCCCGATTGATTGTCCGCACTTACCATCTTATCATGTCTAGGAGCAGTCTCCAATTTTGCGGAACCGCTGATAACGCGCTTCGAGAGATTTCAAGGAGTCTTTGGCAAATGCCTTGGCGTGACGCTCGACCGCGCCGAGCAGGTAGGTCTTGAGTGTGGCTGCCATGCGCTCGGCACCGGAATGCGCTCCGCCGTCCGGTTCGGCGAGAATGACCTCGCAGATGCCCATTTCCTTTAAGTCGTATGCGGTGATATGCGCCGTGTCGGCCGCCTCGCTCTCACGTGAAGGGTCTTTCCAGAGAAGGGATGCAAATCCGCGGGGAGATATGACCGAATAGATTGCGTTGGAGGTCATCGCCAGCTCGTCACAAATTGCAATGCCCAGTGCGCCGCCGCTGCCGCCTTCTCCGATCACAACGCTGATAATCGGGGTCGCGACCGGCATGAT
>CAYGIB010000042.1:0-12022 GCA_964349735.1 uncultured Oscillospiraceae bacterium
GGCAGAACGTCGAAGAGCTCGGACGAACTGCCGTTGATCTTTTGATTCAGCAAGTCGAGAACCCTTTAGAAAAACTTCGGACACAAGTGATCATTCGCGGTTCGCTGCAAGTCGGCGATTCGGTTCGTCCAATAAACAGTTGAGGGATGATTAGAAAATGAGCTTCACGAGAAACGCAGCCCGAGCCCCCCGAATTTCAGCGATCGACACGCTTCGAAACCACTTCGATGCGGCTTTGCTTAGCGGGTATGCGGATGCGGAATGGACCGATGCGAACATGCTCAATGTAATCGGCGCCGTCGGGCTCCCGTTTGCCGCGCCGATCTGTGAAAAACTCATAAATGAACCTCACGTGATTCGCCTTCTCGAAAATAAAGTGAATGCCGATCACCTCTTTCTTTTCGCGGGGAATTCGGTCGCGTATCGGACTCATGAAGGAGAAATTCAGCTTGATGCGGCGACACAGTCGGCGATTATGGAGCACTACGAGAAGATAAAAGAAAGCCGCGGGGTGATGAACGCGCAAGGGGAGCATATCATCAACCTGAAGGCGTGCACCGTGGGCCCTCATTATTCGATTAACCTATTGCTTGGAGATCGCGAAGGACATCCCGACCCTTTGTTTACAACGCCCAAGAGTGCGGTGGATGCCTTCGGAGCGGGTTCTTTTCGAGCGGGAGGAGCAACGGAGGTCCTGGCGACTCGTTACACGCTGTCTCCCGAGGAAAACGGTGAACCGGCAAACCGGCAGTTCTATCTGGTTGAGGACGGGAAGCAGATTTTCTATTCCCGGGACGCCGAAAGCAATGTCGGCCGGGCGTACTGCCGACACGGGCGGAATTACAGTGAAATTTCGTATGATACGATGTGCGGGTTAAAGATTACCCGAACGATTTTCATTCTTCCGCAGGAGTCCGGTATGCCGGATGCAGTGGAAGTTCAGCGTGTCTCGGTCGAGAACCAATCCGACAGGTGTCGGAAATTACGCATCGTATTTACGGGCATGTTCAGTCTGTGTTCCCCGATCACCACGGTAAACGACGTGGTTTTCGCAAATATCGTCCACGAGAGCGAGCTGATTTGTAACGGAAATGATCCGGTAGCGCTTTCTCTCAACAGTAAACCGAAGAATTTTTCTGCCGAGAAGCGCTTTGCCATGATTCTGTCCGAAGGGGAGAGCATGGATGACTTCTGTATGAGCCGATCCGCTTTTCTCGGAGGAAAAAGCCTCGGAGAGCCGGCTTTGCTTGCCCGTCTTCCGTCCCGCAGAGAGCGGAAAATGACACCGTTTTTCGCGATGGGCAAGTCCTTTACTTTGGATGCTTCAAAGAAGCGTGTTTTTGACAGCTTTGCAGGGATGAGTATTGACTATAACGGTAATGACGCAGGCGAAAAATTCGAAGGAGAACTGTGGAATCTGTATCAGAAATACTTGGATGTTAACGAAGCAAAGAATGCGCTCTTATCCGTTCAGTCGAAACAAGACCTTCTCGTCTCATATCTCATGCCGGAGACCGGAGATGATGAATTCGACCGTTATCTGTCGACGAGCTTGCCGTTCCAGGTTTATTACCAGACTTATGTGTCCCGGTCATTCGGGTGGACGCAAAAGGCATACCGCGAGACCGGATTCCGGGAGATACAGGACATATACGCGTCCATGTATTACCTCGTTTCCGCAGGGAAAGCCTCTCTGGTTCGCGAACTGATTTCCATGTGGGCGTCCAATGTATATCGAATGGGATATGCCAATCACGATTTCACTCGTGTAGGAAAAGAACCGGGCGATTGCTCCGATGACCCGCTGTGGCTGGTTCAGGCTGTTTATCGTTACGTTACGCTTACCGGCGATTCCGAGTTTCTCACACAAGAGTTCCCGGTCGCCGACGGCGACGGGAAGCGAAGTCTCTTTGATACCCTCATGGCAATTCTTGTCTTTTGCGGCCGGATATCTGTCGGCGCCCACGGACTGCCGCTGCTGGATAAAGCAGACTGGAACGACACGTTACGACTCGACAATCACTGCCTCAAGGGACCGCAAAAGGAGGCAGCTTATCGAGCTCAGCTCAACGCGACCGGAGAATCGTGGGGTGTTCCGTGGAAGAACACCATGTCCGAAAGCTGCATGAACGCTTGCCTTCTCAAAATCGCCGCAGACCAGGTCACTGCGCTTTCCACGATTGCGGATAAGACAGAGGATGGTAAGATGGCCGCGGATATCGCTTCTCAAATTATAAAAAGCATGCGGGAGAATGCCTGGAAGGGCGATTATTATGCCCGGGCACTGATAAACGACGGGCGCGAGGGCGGCTATACATATCTGGGTGCCGGCGGCGACGGCCTTTCCGCGGATCCCGATATTGACGGAAGCTATTTTTTGAACTCTTTCAGTTGGACGATTATGGCGGATATCGCCGATGAAGAACAAATCGAGCAAATGCTCCAGAAGGTCGAGAAATATCTGAAAACAGATGCAGGGCTTAAGCTTTGTACGTTGATTCACTTTGATCTACTGGGTGTGAACACTGCGACGTCCATCTATTTTCCCGGCGATCGTGAAAACGGCGGCGTTTTCAAACATGCTGCGATGATGGCGGCAACGGCGGCGCTTCAGGCCGCTCGTTCTGTCGCTGATACCGATTTGGCCGGAAGACTGATGTCCCTTGCCTACTTCATGATCGATAAAACACTACCGTATAAGACGCTGGAGACACCCTTTCAGACGAAGGGAAATCCCAGATTCTGTACGCAATACAACAACAGCGAGACCGGCGAAAATATCGGACCGATTCTTTCGGGCACTGCTTCTTGGCTGACGCTCGCGGTATTTGAGGCATTTGGAATTCATCGTGAGGGCGGGATGCTTAACTTTTCTCCCGTGCTTCGCGAAAGTCAGACCCGACTTAGGTACGGGCTGAAACTGAATCAGGACGGAACCGCATTGACGGTTGATATAGAGAGTAGAGACGGTGCTTTTCGCGTGCGAAAAGAATCCCGCTTCGTCTTGGACGGACGGCCGTGCAGCGGCAGGTTCCCGGTCCCGGACGATGGCGCGGAGCATCTTCTTCAAATCTTTCTGTAAAGACACAGAAGGATCCGTTAGGGCTTGAGGGTGAAACAACAATTTCAGGAAAAGGAGATCGGAAAAATGAAAAAGAAACTATTATCATTGCTGATCGCTGTGGTTATGCTGATCGGCATCGCGCCCGCTGTATTTGCTGCGGAGGATGTGCAAGAAGAAGCATATCTGATGTATGCGGATGGAGGCTGGACGTATCAGTACTGGAACGAAGCGGTTGACACAGGGGTCGTTGCCAAAAAAGCGACCATTAAAGGCGCCGGAGAATACACGGTCGGCCTTGATTTCTCGAAAACAGCCGACAAGGCGGCAGCAGGATTATCCTTTGCCGCAATCGGCATTACGGAAGGAGAACTCACATTCCCGGGTTATTGCATCGAGATCAAGTCGATCAAGATTAACGGGGAAGATATTGAGTTTTCAAAGGGCTACACCAGCTCCGATGACGGAATCGTCACTCGTATGAATATCTTAAACGAGTGGGTAGCCGAACTTCCGGAGGACGCGAGGAGCTTTGACGGAAATATTTCCGATGCCACGCCTGTCATCGTGGACAAAGAAGCATTTGCCTCTGTCGAAAAAATCGACGTGACATTTGCACTGAAGCCCATCGAAGCATTCCTGATGTATGCGGATTCAAGCTGGACGTACCAGTATTGGAACGACGGCGCCGAGTCCGATATCATCGCAACCAAAGCGGAGATCAAGGGTGCCGGTGAGTACACAGTCGGCCTTGATTTCTCGAAAACAGCCGATAAAGCCGCAGCCGGTCTTGCTTTCACGGCAGTCGGTATCGGAAACGGCGAAACGGCCTTGAATGGTTATTGTATCACGATCAAAACGATCAAGATTAACGGCACAGAAGTTGAGTTTACTAAGGGCTATACGAGCTCCGATGACGGCATTGTTACCCGCATGAATATTTTTAACGAATGGGTAGCAGAGCTTCCTGAGGATGCCCGGAGCTCGGACGGCGATGTAAGTGATGCTTCATGGATCATCGTTGACAAAGCGCTTTTTGATTCGGTGAAGACCATTGAGGTGACGTTCGTTTACGCACCGCCCTCCTATGGACCGGACAAAGCGTTTATCATGTACGCGGACTCGGCTTGGGCATATCAGTATTGGGGCGAACCGGTCGATACCGGAATCGTCGCAACGGATGCCGTTATTGAAGGCGAGGGCAATTATACCGTAGCACTCGACTTCACCCAAACCGCCGACGGAAAAGCCGCTGACGTAGCCTTTACGGCACTCGGAATACTCACCGGAGAGCAGACGCACCCCGGATATGTGATCCGAATCAAGTCCGTAAAAGTAAATGGTGAGGCGATTGCTTTTACCAAGGGTTATACCAGCTCCGACGACGGAATCGTTACCCGCATGAACGTTTTCAACGAATGGGTGACGGAACTTCCGCCGGATGCCAGGACGCTGGGCGGAAATGTGACCGATTCAGGCTGGATGATCGTTGACAAGGCGATTTTCACGGATGTCAAGACGTATGAGATCAACTTTGATTACATCTATGAAGCTCCGAAGAAAGAAGAAGTGGTCGAGATCGATATCGAGGCGGCTCTTGCGGCGGACTACGACGCATACTTCGGCGTACAGACGACCTCTTACATCTTCCGGAATGCCTGGAATGACGGCTACGGAATTGACACGACAAACTGGACCCATCTGACCGGATGGGACGCGGAAGGCAACGAAGTCGATTACGGCGGAGCCTTTACCGATGCAAAAATCGTCGGGAACGGATCCTACTCTGTATCGGTTGAGCTCGGCGAGATGGGCTTCGGCACGGATGAGGCATTCAGAATGATTTTTGCCTCGACCAATATCCCCTCGAAGCTCGTTGACGACGGACTGGTCACCATCAGTAACGTTAAGACATCATTTGACGGCGGAAAAGCAGCGGATTTCACCTTCGTGGATACAAAGGGTGACTACGCTCAAATCGCCGTGATCAACGAGTACAACGCAGACGTTGGTGTAGAGTCTATTGCGTTCGCCGCAATGCCGACAAAGAGTATCGAAATCACATTCGATATCGCGGGTCTAACAAAGGACGCGCAACCGGAAGCAACTCCGACGGCGACCCCCGCTCCTACCGAGGCTCCCGCACCGGTAGAGCCCGAAAAGGATGACGAAGGCCTGTCTACAGGCGTGATCATCGCAATCATTGCCGGTGGCGTTGTCGCCGTCGGCGGTGGAACGGCCGGAGCCATGGCTCTCAAAAAGAAAAAGGGTGCTCAGAGCTCCAAATAGTGCTGAACGGATCGACCCGCCCCGCTTATGGGGCGGGTCGACCTGTCATTATGTATATCAATGAGGCGCTCGATTATAACGCCTCGCATTTCAATAGAGAGGGTTGATTCGCCACATTGTCTCCTCGCCGAATGGTGAGTGTTGGGAAAAATACGGCAATCTGCTATATACTCAAGACAACGGGAAACAGAAGGTAGAGACATGGAAAACAGAGAAACCGACGTTCGACAGAAGATACGAATTACACCCGAATCGGCAGCATACTGGATTCTGCGCGCGTTGATCCTGTTTGCGTGCGTGATGATGCTGTTTCCGGTATTCAATCCGGGCCGCATCTCTTTGAAAATCAGTCAGTATGCGTCGCTCTTCACGACCGGAGCGGACTATTCGGGCATTACCGGAAATCTCGGACGCGCGTTCACTCAAGGCTGGGTCAGTGAGGGAAGCTTCGTGCTTCTTTCCGCCGCCGCAATCGTTGTCATCATCGGAACGGTGTTGTGCGCAATCGGGGGATGCATGACGCTCGGGAACCGTCGGATGCGCTCGTACGCAAATTGGTTTCCGATGGGCGGTTCATTTCTCATGATGCTGGGTCTTGCCGGTATTTATCTTGCGTATTCACAAGTCGCTGCAACGGAGTATGCAAGTCGGGTAGAACCGAACTTTTCTTCCGGATTTTACGTCTATGCCACGGTCGCTCTTCTCATTCTTATTCTTTCCGTTACTCTGCGTCTGGTTACCCGAGGTCGGGAGACAGAGGCACAGATGCGTATGGATGAAAAGTACGCGCTGTTCCTGATGTTCCTGCCGATTCTCGCATTGGCTTTTGTTTTTTCTTATCTGCCGCTGTGGGGCTGGAGATATGCGTTTTTCGATTACACGGCGGGCGGCACGCTGAGTCTTGAGACATTTGTCGGGTTTAAGTGGTTCCTTTTCTTGTTTCAAAACCCCGCGACGATGAATGATATTGCAAGAGTTATGCGGAACACCATGGTCATGAGCGGGCTTGGACTCTTAATGAGCTGGCTCCCGATGGCTTTTGCCATATTCTTAAATGAGATTCGCAGTCACCGGTTTAAGAGATTGGTTCAAACCCTCACCACCATTCCGAACTTTATCAGCTGGGTTTTGATATACGCGATTGCGCTTGCAATCTTCTCGACGGACGGCTTCCTGAACGGTTTACTCAACATGCTTCCGTTCGGGCCGGAATCACAGGTCAACTGGTTGATGAGCGCGGACTACACATGGATTAAGATGCTTTTTTGGGGCATCTGGAAGGGTGTCGGATGGAGTGCCATCATTTATATCGCGGCAATCGCCGGCATCGACCCGCAGCTTTATGAAGCGGCGACCATTGACGGAGCCGGACGATTCGGCCGGATTTGGCACATCATTATTCCGAGCCTTATGCCGACGTACTTTGTGCTTCTCTTGTTGGCCATTGCAGGAATCCTATCCAACGGCATGGAACAGTATCTCGTGTTTTCCAATGCACTCAATCGCGGCAGTATCGAGGTGCTGGATCTCTACGTATATAACATCGGTATCACGGACGGAAGAATTCCCTTGTCCACGGTAGTCGGAATGGCAAAATCTCTGGTGAGCGTGGTGCTTCTATTTGCTGCTAACAGAACGTCCAAGGCGCTTCGCGGCGAGACAATCATCTAGGAGATAAGAAAATGGACAACGAAGTAACGCTTAAAGTGAAGAATACCGTGCCTCCGGCTTTTCGACGGGGAAAAGGAGACCTGCTGTTCGATGTGTTCAACGTCTCGGTTTTTGCCGTCTTTTCTCTGATTTGCATCTTCCCCTTCTATTACCTGTTCATCAACACCATTTCCAATAATGATTTGGTGGGAAAGGGCCTGGTCAACTTCTACCCGGTCGGTCTGAATTTTTCAAACTACCTGGCCTTAAGAGATGTAAGTGACCTGGGAAAATCCTTTATGGTGACCATTGCGCGAACCGTTCTGGGAACGGCCCTGATGGTCATGACCAGCGGCTTTGCCGGGTACCTGGTAACCAAACACAAACTTTGGCATCGGAGCCTGTGGTATCGCTTTCTGGTCATCACGATGTACTTCAACGCCGGCCTGATTCCGTGGTATTTGAACATGGTGATGCTCGGACTCACGAATAATTTCTGGGCATACATCATTCCGGGAATCATCGCGCCGTATAACATTATTCTGGTCAAGACATTCATCGAGTCGATTCCGAAGGAACTGGAAGAAAGCGCAATCATGGACGGAGCCGGAACAATGATGATTTTTCGAAAGATCATCTGGCCTCTGTCCAAGCCGATTCTGGCGACGGTTGCGATTTTCGGCGCGGTCGGGAACTGGAACTCATTCCAGGATTCTCTGATTTTGATGCAAAGCACGCCGGACTTGTATACGATTCAGCACAGACTTTACATTTATCTCAAGAGCGCCTCGAACCTTGAGGCAATCATGCAGGGCGGAAGCGGAGTCAGTCAGGCTCTGACCAATTCTCTAAATTCCAAAGTAGTTAAATACACCATTTCCATGGCGACCATCTTGCCGATTCTCCTTGTGTATCCCTTGATGCAGCGCTTCTTTGTCAAGGGAATCATGCTCGGAGCGGTTAAGGGATAAAAGACAGGGACGCCCTTTTAGAATCATCACGGACCATCATGAGAGACGTCTTTTATACATTCATCGAAAACCATCATACGAGAGGAGATATGAAAATGAAAAAGGGCAATCGCTTCTTAAGCATTCTAATCTGTCTGACGCTGCTCGCCGTACCGATCTTTGGAGCAGCGGGCTGCAAGCCCGAGACGAAATCAGAGGAGAAGCTCATTACTTTGAATGTATACAGCCAGCTCGCAAACTGGAGCGGTCTTCAGACCGGATGGTACGCAGCGGTACTTAAAGATAAGTTCAATGTTGCATTGAATATTATCCCGGATACGGAAGGCACCTACGAGACGCGCGTCGAGTCCGGAAATCTGGGCGATCTCGTCGTGTGGGGCTCGAACGGAGCCGAATATAAGAATGCGGTGAACCTGGGACTCCTTTTCGACTGGGAAGAGGATAATCTCTGTAAAGATTTCGCCCCGAACATCTGGGAGAAGGCACAGAGCGCTTTGGAGTGCAACCGGGATATCTCCGGTGACGGAAAAGTCTATGGAATCGGGCACAATCTTGCGCCGAGCGTGGAGGATCACGAAAGCTTTTTCTATACATGGGACATCCGGTGGGACCTCTATAAAGAGCTCGGATACCCGCCCGTTACGGATTTGGACAGCTATGTCGAGGTCATGAAGCAGATGAAGGAAATCTGCCCGACAGACGATAACGGAAATGAGACCTATGCCGTGTCTCTCTGGCCGGACTGGGACGGAACCATGGTGATGTACGTGAAAGCGATGGCGACTGCATACTACGGCTACGATGAGATGGTCGCAGGACTTTATGATCCCGATACCGGTGTATTGCATGATACCCTGGAGGAGGGAGGGCCCTATTTAACCTCTCTGAAATTCTTCAACAATCTCTATCAGAATGATCTCCTCGACCCGGATTCCATGACGCAGAACTTTGATAAGATGGCCGAAAAGGTAAAAAACGGAGGCACATTCTTTTCGATCTTCAACTACAGCGGATCCATGTCCTACAATACACCGGAGCATCAGGCAGAAAATAAGATGATGTGTTCTCTTGTACCGTCCGAAGCGGTGAACACCGTATACGGAATGAGTATTCTGGGCGGAAACCGCATCTGGTCGATTGGCGCGGATTCCGAGTATCCTGAACTGTGTATGGAGATTCTGAACTGGCTCTATTCGCCGGAAGGTGCGATGTCCATCTGGTACGGAATCAAGGACTTGATGTGGTACTATGATGAGCAAGGCAACACATGCTTTACCGAGCTGGGACAAACATGCCGTGATAACCCGCAATATGATTTAGCCGGCGTGGAATGGAAGAGCCCCGAGACCGGGAAAACCTACCAGTTGGGTGCGACTTTTAATGACGGAATGCTTCAGGTCAACAATACGACGTGGGTGATCGACGCTAAAAATCCGGATTCAAACGGAGAAACGTACAACTGGCAGACGTGGAAAAGCATGCAAGGCGAGCCGAAATCGGCGACCGAAGCGGACTGGCGCGAGTATACCGGGTCGACCTACAATCAGGAGTACATGGAAAAGTGTGCATACAATGTCATTCCGGGAACATCCTATTCCGAAAGCAAGCGCTCCGACGAACTTGAGGTAACCTGGAAACAAGTGACTACGTGTATCAAGACATATTCATGGCGGGCGATTTACGCAGCCAATGACCAGGAGTACGATTTTCACGTAAAGGAAATGATTCGACTGTGCTACGAGTATGGCTATCAGGATATCCTGGATTGGTGTGAGCAGGAGGCGGCAACCCGCTATGCTCTTGAGCAGGAGCTTGCACCTTAGATGAGAAGCGGTTGATGCTCGGCGTATGCAATGATTCCATAAAGGCGTTGCATACGCCGTAACCCGGGGGAGATACATGGCCGGCATTTTTTCGATGGACAGCAAGCTCTCACAAATCCTTTCCCGGCTGTGGGATCTGTTGCTTCTGAATATCCTTTGGATCGTCGGAAGCCTCCCGTTGGTTACCGCGGGAGCGGCTACAATTGCCGCATATGATGTCGGACTTCGAATCGTTGAAGACTCGGATTCGGGAATTGTCGCCCCCTTCTTTAAGGCATATAAAGATAATCTCCTTCAGGGTATTGCGCTTACGCTTGCGTATACGGTTTTGATCGTGGCGATTGTTTTGGACTTTATGCTGTTTGAGGGGATGGAAGGCAATCCGACTTTTCTCCTGATTATCGGAATCCTGTCCGCTGTCCTGATTCACGTTCACTTCTTCTACGTCTTTGCACTGGCGGCCCGATACCGCAACAACCTATATCGACACCTTACGAATTCCCGGCGGATTTTTGTCCGGTTTTTCGGAAAATCCATGTTTTGTACGGTTCTGGTGGCTGCGGAAATCTGGCTGTTCTTTTTTAACGGATGGCTGATGCTTTTTGTCGGGGCATTCATCGCTCCGGTCCTTATCTTCACGACCATAAGCTCTTTTGCGATCCGCATGTTTCACAAGATTGAAAGCGAAGGTGGCGTGATGACCGAAGCCGAAGACTCCGAAAACACAGATGAAGCCGGCTCAACAGCCGAGACCGACTCTGACACCGATAACGAGACCGAAGTCTGAATAATTCAAATTTTTCACGCTCTGAGCCTCATATTTATCCGCAAACCGGATTATGTCTGTGACGTTCTGGGAGAGTATCAACATGAAAACAAAACACATCGCCCTTAGAATCATCTGTCTTCTGACGATCCTTATGTTCCTTCCTGTAACCTGTGCGACGACTCGGGCCGATGAATCAGTTGAAGCGCCTCGAATGCCCTTCCGGGACTTGTCCGCGGAGGCGATTACGGCCGAAATGGGTATCGGGTGGAATCTCGGGAACACAATGGACGGTCATACCGGCTTTCTGCCGGCCGAGACGACGTGGCAGGATACGATCACGACGCAAGCATTGATCGATGCCGTGCACGACGCGGGTTTCAATACCGTTCGGGTTCCGGTCACATGGGGATTGAAAATCGATGATGATAATGATTATCAGATTGATTCCGTATGGCTTTCGCGTGTACAGGATATCGTGGACTATTGCATCCGACAAGATATATACGTCATCGTAAATCTGCATCATGACGGAGCGGAGCAGGCCGGTTGGCTTCGGATCTCGGCCGGGGGCGCAGAGCTCGATTTGGTTAAAGAGAAGTTCGAACGCGTCTGGGAGCAGATTGCGGTTGCTTTTTGCGGATACGACGAGCACCTGATTTTTGAGTCGATGAACGAGGTGACCGGCGGAGACAACAGCCGCGAAGGCGTGATTCGCGATTTTCGAGTCATTGAGGAATTGAATCAGATTTTCGTGGATACCGTTCGCGGTACGGGCGGAAACAATACGCGCCGCTGGCTCCTTTGCCCGGGTCGGTACACAAACATCACCGAGACTACAAACGAAGCGAACGGCTTTACTCTGCCGCAAGACAAGTGGAACGAGTCCAATCGACTGATGGTATCCGTCCACGATTATGATTACGGCTTCGGTATGGTGGAGACCCTCGGGGTGACGAATTGGTCCGAGGCCTCGGCGCTCAAGATGGGCGGTCAATTCCGGAAACTGATCGACCGGTTTACCTCACAGGGCGTCCCCGTGGTGCTCGGCGAATACGGGGCGGTGAACAAGAATAACGCGGAAGCGCGCGCGTACTATTACGAGGTCATCGCGCGCCTCTCCAGAATATCCGGCGTCGTTTGCTGCGCGTGGGACCAGGGGTGGTACGATCCAGAGAGGAATCCCGATTACAGTTTCTCGATTTTTGATCGAAAAACAGGAGCCCCGATTGATAAAAAAATTACCGACGCGATGATGAGAGGCTATTTTCTCTCTTCTGAAGGCGATACGACATCTGATCTGTCTTCAATCATCAAAGGAACGAAGGGTCAGTCCGTTCCCGTGACGGCGATTTCATCGATTACCCCCGAAAAAGACAGCCTCAACATGATGATCGGCGCCTCTTTTCGGGTCGACGCCACCATCGAACCGGCAGGCAGTAATGATGTGGTGCTTTTCACG
>CAYGIB010000043.1:0-11763 GCA_964349735.1 uncultured Oscillospiraceae bacterium
GCCAAGCACTACTGCGGAAACAATGATGAATGTCAGTAAAGGATCCATCCGAAAACTCCCCGACCCGGATTGTAATCCGCCGCCGCCCTCTCTTCATGCATTAGTAATTATAAAATATCGTCCGCTGCATCCGAATCAACGGAACCTGATTGCCGGTCAGACCCACCCACTCCCGCGGGAGGTACTGATCGAGTCCGCTGGCATAACGAAGCGGAATGCCGGTGATTTCGGAAGCTTCTCTCAGTATCGGAAAAGAAATCTCCAGTTCTTCTCCGGTCGTCTCATTCAAAAGATTGGAATTATCAATGAGTCCGTAAATCGGAAGATTTGCGGCCGCGGAAAGCTTCATTGCCGTCTCGGCAATACCCTTGGCATCCACCGTAAACGGCCGGAAGGTATTGACCACCATGAAAACGCGGCAGTCGGTACCTTCGATTCGCTTTTTCATGCTAGAAAGCACCTTGGCCCCGAGATCCTCGCCGCCGACATCAATGACTCCGATGCTTTTCGGATTGTCGAAAACCGCATTAACCTCCGCAGGTATCGCGGGCACATCTACGTTCGTATTCGCAAAAACAGGGGCAATCACCCTGATTCCCTCCCCCTGAAGAAGGGATTTTGCATCGGCGGACCGATAAAAAGGATTAACGGTATCCAGGTCAACCAGAATTACGTCGCGTTCCGGGTAGGCCTGAGAAAGCATCCTCGCGAAATGAACGGAAACCTCGGATTTCCCGCTTCCATATGCTCCGAGAAAGATGTAAAGCATCGGCTGATTCTCTTCAGAGCCTCGGTCCTCGCTTTTCACGATTCTTTTCACTCAGAACGCCTCCGAATACATAAAAACGATTGGTTGACGGAATTCGATTCCTGTAATTTAATAGTTAGGAGAGCTTACGCTTTCATAGGTAGATTACCACACTCGGCGCCTCGGTAAAATAGAAACGCCGAATCGATATTATTGTCTTCAGGGGGTTTTTATGTTTTCGATTTTTCGTCGCAACCGATTCGCACCCGAAACCACGTCCGGCAACGCCGAGTCCGTGGCAGTGACCGATCCGGCGCTGATTGCCGTAATTGCCGCGGCCATTGCCCAATATCGCAGTCAGGACTCGGCCGTATCACCGGCTGTCGGATTTCTGGTTCGGCGCGTCCGGCGTGTCTGACCCATATGATTATTTCTTTGCCTTCGAATCAAGACAAGGACAAATGCCTGCGGTACCCCGTGTGGCACGGCAAGCGTAAATGAAATATTTCTTACTGCTCGGAGACGGTATGGCGGATTTGCCCGTGCCGGAACTTCACGATAAGACCCCGTTACAGGCCGCCTTCATCCCTACGGCCAACCTTCTTGCTACTCAATCCTTGTGTGGTATGGTACAAACAATACCCGAGGGAATGGAGCCGGGCAGCGGGCCGGCGAACATGTCGGTCATGGGATATGATCCGTCTGAATATTACACCGGTCGTTCGCCGATTGAAGCGGTTAGTCTGGGGATCGACATGCAACCGGAGGACGTCGTTTTTCGGTGCAATTTAGTAAGCCTTTCCAAGCCCGCAAGAGATTCATCCTACAGGGATTATGGGATGGCTGATTACTCGGCCGGCGAAATCACCACCGAGGAGTCCGCCGAGTTGATTCGTTCGTTAGAAGAAGCGCTCTCGTCGAACATCGTTCATTTTTACGCCGGACGCAGCTACCGTCACTGTATGGTATGGAGAAACGGGCCCGTTGACAGTAAACTTACTCCCCCTCATGATATCAGCGGAAAATGCATTGCCGATTACCTTCCGGCGGGTAATGGCTCCGGGTTTCTTGCGAATCTAATGCTGCGATCCGAAGCCGTACTTCGTTCTCATCCGGTGAACCTTCGCCGGGCAGAGCTCGGGAAGAATACCGCGGACTCCATCTGGCTCTGGGGCCAAGGCACACGCCCGCAGCTGCCTTCTTTTGAATCGGTGTACGGAATATCCGGAGCGGTGATTTCAGCCGTCGATCTGGTCTTCGGTATCGGCCGGCTGATTGGTCTTCAGGTCATCGAGGTTCCCGGGGCGACGGGTAATCTGAATACCAATTTCAAGGGTAAGGCATTCGCCGCGATTCGCGCGTTCGAATCCGGAAAGGATTATGTATATCTCCATGTTGAAGCGCCGGACGAGTGCGGTCATCAGGGGGATTATCTCGGGAAAGTAAAGGCCATTGAGCGAATTGATGCCGATATTCTGGGGCCGGTCTACGCCTGGCTCCGTGAAAACAAAGAGATTACGGGTGAAGCGTACCGCATTCTGTTTCTGCCCGACCACCCGACGCCAATCTCGCTTAGAACACATACGTGCGATCCGGTTCCGTTTATTTTGTATTCAAGCGATATTAAGGAAGGAAACGGCGCCCAAGAATATAGCGAGACCGCTGCGTCCGCAACCGGACTTCGCTTCGATTCAGGCCCATATCTGTTTCGTTTTTTCATCAATCCCGGCCGATTGGTATCTCAGTAATCATTCAACCCCGTAATTTCGAGAATTTTTCGCTCGAGATGCCGTGCGCTAGAGCTCGGCAATCGTAACGCCGTCGCCGCCTTCGCCGAGGCCTCCGAGACGGAAGCCCGATACGCGGGAGTCTTTCTTTAACATGGTTGCAACCGTTGAACGAAGGACTCCGCTTCCCTTCCCGTGGACAATCCGGACAATCTTGATCCCCGACAGGACGCAATCGTCCAGATAGCGATCCAGCTCCATCGACGCCTCTTCCGAGGTTTTGCCGAGAAGCATCAGTTCGGGCATGGTTTTCTGCGCGCGGCTCATTCTAATTTTATCCGCGGACGAAACCGGTTTTACTGTGTCGGCCCGGTTCTTGCGAGTCTTCCCGGAGTCGATGGTCTGTGACGTCTCCCCGGGAATCAATAAAGACTCGGATGGCACCGTGACCCGAACTCCTCCCGCTTCAATGACACAGTTTCCGCGAGAGTCGGGCAGTTTAGCAAGAACTCCCGTTCCTCCGATTTTCCCGGAATAATATTTCTCGCCAAGTCGAATCTCATCGGGTCTCTCGCCCGGGTTTCCAAGAAGTGACATGTCACGGGACTCCGTTTCAAGGTCATGAAGCCCAGCACGCAGATTACTTCTTATTCGACGGAGCATATCTTCCGATTCCCGTTGATTTTTCGCCTTGATACCCGCACGAATTTCTCCCAGGATACGGTCGCACTCCGTAATCGTTTCTTCGATCATTTCCCTTTTTTCTTCCCGAGCCTGATCCAGAATTTCTTTTTTAGCGGCTTCCAACGACCGATGCTGCTTCTCCAGGTCTTCCGCCTGCTTTTTGACGCGGTCTCGCATATCACGGATTTCTTTTTTGAGCTTCTCGCTTTCACGGTTCTTCTGTTCCGCCGACGCAAGGAGTTCTTCAAATCGAATTCCTTCCTGAGTCAGAAAGGTTCGGGCAGACCGGATAATATCGTCCGGAAGCCCGAGTTTTCTGGAAATCACAAATGCATTGCTGACTCCGGGAAGACCGATGAGCAACCGATACGTGGGTGATAATGTCTCGGTATCGAACTCGCAGCATGCGTTTTCGACCCCTTCGGTGCTGATTGCGTAGCCCTTGAGCTCCTTATAATGTGTCGTTGCCACCGTAACCGCCCCGCGTTTATAAAACTCGTCAAGAATTGCCGTCGCAAGTGCTGCGCCTTCAGAAGGATCCGTTCCCGAACCGAGCTCGTCGACCAGTACCAGTGTTGATTCATCCGCCGCTTCCAGAATCGACACGAGATTTCTCATGTGCGAAGAAAACGTCGAGAGGCTCTGCTCAATGCTCTGCTCGTCTCCGATATCCGCCAGAACTTTCCCGAAAACCGACACTTCAGAATGGTCGAGGCAGGGAATCGCCAGCCCCGCCATCGCCATCAGCGTCAGGAGTCCGCAGGTCTTGATCGACACTGTCTTCCCTCCGGTATTCGGACCGGTGACGACGAGCGTTCGAAAGGATACTCCCACCTCAAAATCAATCGGTACGACGATGTCGGCAGGAATCAGAGGGTGTCTTGCCTTACGCAGAACGATTCGTCCATCTCGGTTTAATAGAGGAATACTCGCCTTCATCGATAATGCCAAATCCGCCTTTGCCGCAAAAAAATCAATCTCACCGGAGAGCGCAATATCGGCCTGAAGTGTATCGCTGACTGACACGACTCGAGCGGATAGCAGGGTCAGTATTCTGTGAATCTCCTCACGCTCTGCCGCCAGGTATTCTCGAATCCGATTATTCGCCTCCACCACCGCCATCGGCTCGACAAAAACCGTCTGGCCGGAGGAAGATGTATCATGGACGATTCCCGAGATTTCAGACCGTTTCTCCGATTTTACCGGCACTACGTACCGGTCGTTGCGCAGCGTAACCAGTTGTTCCTGCAGATCTGCAGAATGACTGCGAATCAGGCGCTCGAGTGTCTCCCGAATTCCCGTCTGGGCGTCGCGAATCTTTCTTCTCAGCGAATAAAGCTCATCACTGGCCCGATCGTTCATTTCCTCCTCGGATACGATGCAAAACGAGATTTCCTTTTCGAGATCGGGCACCGTAGTCAGGAGGCGGATGCGCGAACAAAAGGCGTTCCCTTCGATATTTGCCTTAGTGAGCACGCCGGCAAGTCTTTCCACTGCTCGCAAAAAACCGGCAATATCCAGCAAGTCTTTCATTGATAACGTACCGCCGGAGACCGCGTAATGTAAAGCTTCACGGATGTCGTTCATACCCGACACCGCAACTTTTCCCTCCCGTCCAAAGAAATCGAGGGTATCGAAAGTCTCCCGCATTCTCTCGAAAACGGTGTTATAGTCCCCGCTCGGAAAAAGCGAATCACAGACCTCTTTTCCGTAAGGACTCCGGGCCAGGTCGATTAAACGCGATTTGATTTTGTTGAACTCAAGCGTGTCCAGAACCTTACCTTTGATAAGGTATCCATCCGCCTCTTCTTCAAAGCTCCGGTACATTTTTTTCCCTTACCGCATTAAGCACTTCCGCGATTCGCGTCGGAGTCCGCCTCTTCTTTTTCCGGGTCTTCGTCCCCGAGCTTCTCAAAATTGCGAACTGCGGTGACGGAATAGCATATCGTCGAAAAAGTTGCCATTATAACAGGGGCAATAAATATATAACTCGCCAGATACCGCGTATCCTCGCTTAGGAAAAACAGTGTCGCAAGAGCAAGGACAGACAAAACGGTCGAGACCTTCCCGTACCACTTGGAGTGGACGACAAGTTTTCTTTGCTGGAGAAAATAGGCTCCTCCCAAAATCATGATAATTTCCTTTACGAGAATAAAAATAACCACCCAGAGAGGCAACCGACCGATGATCAGCATCATGAAGGCTGTGGTAAACTGAAACAGTTTGTCGACAAACGGGTCGTAAATCTTTCCGAAGTCCGATACCATGTCGTATTTGCGCGCGATGTAACCGTCGGCCGCGTCCGTGAACCAGATGGCAACAAAGAACGCGAAGGCTACCATGCTGAATACTTGTCCGCGCTGTCCGTCTCCCTTGCTCAAAAGAATAAAATATCCCATAAACGGAATCGCTACCAGTCGAATGGTAGTTAAAATATTCGGCAATGTCCATTCCATGCGCAATTCGTTCGCCATTGAGTCACCCTTTACAGCAAGTACTTCGATTGTTCCATTTCTTCGGCCTTGATGGTTTTTTTCATGCGCAGACCCTTCTCGATATCCACATCCGTAATCTCGCCGTTACGATAAACAACCAACCGATTCAGTAATCCCTTGCGAATGCATTCCACCGCATGAATGCCCATGAGACTGGCCATCAATCGATCTCGAAGCGTCGGACTTCCTCCGCGTTGCAGATGTCCGAGAATGGTCGGTCTGGACTCGATACCAGTCGCCTCCTCGATTCTGGTCGCTATCTCGGTGGCATCTCCGGCCCCCTCTGCGACGATAACTATGTAGTGTCTTTTTCCCATGTTTCTGCAGTCAAGAATTGTGCGAATCACATCCTTTTCGATGTCGCAAGGCAACTCAGGAATCAAGACCACCTCGGCTCCGGTAGCGATTCCGACATTGAGCGCGATATATCCGGCACTTCTGCCCATCACCTCGATGACGCTGCAGCGCTCGTGAGAGGATGCAGTGTCCCGAAGCTTATCAATTGCCTCCATCGCCGTATTCATGGCCGTATCGTAGCCGATGGTATATTCGGTGCAAGCGATATCGTTGTCGATGGTTCCCGGGAGCCCGATGACGGGAATTCCGAGACATGCCAGGTCTCTGGCGCCTTTGTAAGAACCGTCTCCACCGATGACCACCAAGACGCCGATTCCGAATACCTTGCACATCTGGGCGCCCTTGAGCACTCCCTCTGGTGTCATAAATGTCTTGGAGCGCGCCGTCATCAGAAAGGTTCCGCCCCTTTGCAGCGTCTCGGAAACCTGTCTGGTTCCGATCTCATCGAACTCGCCCTTCCACAATCCGTGGAAACCGCGTGTGATTCCGAACACTTTAATCCCGAAATGACCGGCTGCCCGGACCACCGCCCGAATGCTGGCATTCATCCCCGGAGCGTCTCCTCCGCTTGTTAATATTCCGATGGTATCGATCTTCGGACGCTCATTCTCCGGTATCTGGTCGTAATTTAATGCAACCAGAGAGCTTAAATTCGGAAGATTGGAAGACGAAAATTCCTCGGTCATCTTTTATCCTTTCAGCGCGACCGCCATTGAGGCACGCACCAGACTTTTTCGTGATTTCCTTTTGTTATGAAAAGGCTCTTTCCTATTATACATACTCAGGCTCAAAACGTGAATTAAATCATGCAAATTGATTCTTGTTTCGGGGCTAAATAATGACCACATTATCGCTCCCGCAGACGCGGGTGATCTCGCGTAATATATCGTCGTTCAATTCGATTGAATATCGGTCGGGCAACTCGATGGTCCGTTTGTCGCGTGAAAAATAAACGAATACCGGAACTGACCCGCGAAAATACCCGAGTGTGGCAAGAATTCTCGAAAAGTGTTCATCCGCGTCCGACCCGTGATAACAAATTGCCAGTTTCTGTTGCTGCCCGCCTTCTGCGGGGCGCTCTGCCGGAGATTCGGAATCGTCTTCAATAGCTGGAACAGCGCCGGCCGGGTTAGTTATGTCGATTGCGGGAGCCGGGTTGGACGGATGCGGCGGGTCAGAAGTGTCGTTTTGCTCTAAGTCTTCAAATCTCTCCGCAATCAGCTTGGGATCTTCGTCCTCCCGTACGCTGACTTTGCCGACAACCAGAAGTGCCCGGTTCTCCTTAAGGATTGGAGCGTACTCCCGATACGTGTTCGGGAAAACAATCACCTCAAAAAGCCCGGTAATATCCTCCATTTGGATGAAGGCCATGAGCTCCTGTTTCTTGGTCGTTTTGGTTGAGCATGATACCACCAGGCCGGCCATCACCACTCTCTCCTGGTCGTGAATTTTTCGCTCGACAACGGTATTCTCCTCGTCAGAGTCCGTACGAAACATCGAGCTGTCCGCGGTTGTTTTTTCCATAATCGAACGCGTGTATGCATTAAGAGGATGTCCCGAAACGTAAATACCGAGCACTTCCTTTTCGCGCGAGAGAATCTCGGACGTCGAAAATTCCTCAATGTCCGGGTATTGCGGCTCGCTCTCGACCTTGTCGATTCCCGGACCGTCCATCGCAAAAAGCGAAAGCTGGCCTTCCATTAAATGCTTCCGGGCGTTCTGAAGCTGCGCGATAAAAGGGTCGGACGCCGCAATCAGCTTGGAGCGCGGTATGCCGAAGAGGTCTAATGCCGACGCAAATATTAAGCTTTCTACCATCTTCTTATTGACATCCAGCCGGTCCATTCGCCGCAGAAAATCGCCGAATGAGACAAACAGTCCATTCTCTTTCCGTTCCTCAATCATGCGGTTAATCGCCGCCTCGCCGACGTTCTTAACAGCGGAAAGGCCGATTCGAATTCGCCCCTCCCCCTCCGTGGTAAATTTCGCTTGGCTGGCGTTGATATCGGGCGGCAGCACCTCAATTCCCATGCGCTTGCAGCAGCCGATGTACCAAGCAGCCTGCGACAGGTTCCCGCGGTAGCTGTTGAGCATCGCCGCCATGAATTCGGTCGGGTAATAGAACTTAAGATAAGCGGTAAAGTAGCCGACCACGGCGTAGGCTGCCGCATGGGACTTATTGAAGGCATATCCGGCGAAATGTGCCACCTCGTCGAAAATTTTCTCTGCCGTCTTCTCCGGTACGCCGCGCTTGATGGCGCCGTCCACCTTCCTTTTCAGCTCATCATAGCCTCCGTAAATAAAGGTCTTGCGGTACTTTTCCATGATTGATGCCTTCTTCTTGGACATCGCGCGCCTGATATTGTCCGATTGCCCCATCGAAAAGCCGGCTAAATCCCGGACTATCTGCATTACCTGCTCCTGATAGACCATACAGCCGTATGTCACGTTCAGAATCGGCTCCAAAAGGGGGTGGCTGTACTTGATATGCGACCGGTCGTGCCTGGCTTTAACATATTGAGGGATCTGGTCCATCGGTCCGGGCCGATATAGTGAAATTCCGGCGATGATATCCTCCATTGAGGTCGGAGCCAGTTCCTTCATGAAGGAAGTCATTCCGGCGCTTTCCAGTTGAAAAACCCCCTCGGTCTCGCCTTTTCCGATCATCTCGAAAATATTCGGATCATCCATCGGAATTCGATCAAAATCAATGGTTACCTTGCGGTTTATGAAGACCATCTCGGCGGTATCCCGCATCACGGTAAGCGTCCGCAGTCCGAGAAAATCGAATTTCAGAAGGCCGATGGCCTCGACGTTATTCTTGTCGAACTGCACCACCACCGCCTCTTCGTTCTTGGCCAGCGGCGCCAGATCCGTGAGCGGAACGCTTGAAATCACGACACCGGCCGCATGCGTCGATGCGTGGCGGGGCATCCCCTCAAACTTCATCGCCGTGTCCAAGACCTGCTTTGCGATCGGACTGGTGTCATACTCACCTTTGAGCTCGGGCGACATCTCGAGCGCCTTTGCGATTGTCATCCCAAGCGCGGCGGGAATCATCTTGGCCATGCGGTCCGACTGCGCGTAAGGTACGTCCAGTGCTCGTGCCACGTCGCGCACGCAGGCTCTCGCTGCGAGCGTCCCGAACGTGATGACCTGAGCGACACGGTCCTTGCCATACTTTTCGGTTACGTAATCAATCACTTCCTGCCTTCGCTCGTAACAGAAGTCGATATCAAAGTCCGGCATGCTTACGCGCTCGCTGTTCAAGAACCGCTCGAAAATCAACCCGTATCGAATCGGATCGATATTGGTTATTCTCAGCGCGTATGCCACCAGCGAGCCCGCTCCGGAGCCTCTTCCCGGTCCGACGATAATTCCGTGGTCACCGGCGTATTTAATAAAGTCCCAGACGATCAAATAATAGTCTGTGTAGCCCATTTCACTAATCACACCGAGCTCGTAATCGAGACGCTCCCGATACTCGCGAATCTTTTCCGGATCGGCAATATCAGATATCCGCTTCTCGAGCCCTTCATCCGAAATAGCGCGCAGAAAGTCGAAATGATTAAGATAAGCCGGCGGAATCTCAAACGTCGGCAAATGAATCTGTCCAAAGGTGTATCCGGCGTGACACATACTTGCAATCTTGGATGTATTCTCGATTGCGGACGGGACGTTAGAAAAATACTCCAGCATTTCCGCCTCGGATTTTACGTAGAAATCGTCTGTCGGCATTCTCATACGGTCGGTGTCAGTGACACGCTTGCCGGTCTGCATACAAAGCAGAACGTCATGCGCATCGGCATCCGCGCGATTCAGATAGTGGCAGTCGTTCGTCGCGACCAACGGAATCCCGGTCTCGTTCGATATTCGAATCAGGTGCTGGTTGACTCTCGCCTGCGCCGGAATCTGGTTGCTCTGTATTTCCAGGTAGAAATGATCCTTTCCGAAAATCTCCGAGTATTTAAGGGCAATCTCCTTGGCTTTGACATACTCGTCTTTCAAAATCGCCTGCGAAACCTCGCCGGCCAGGCAAGCTGAAAGGGCAATCAATCCTTCATGATATTCGGTCAGTATGTCGATATCTATGCGGGGGCGATAATAGAACCCGTCAATAAAGCCCTTGGAAACCAATCGGTTCAGATTGATTAAACCTACTTGGTTCTTGGCTAAAAGCACCAGATGATATGGATCCCGATCCTCTGATCCTTCTTTAAGAAATCGACTGCGCGGAGCGACATAGCACTCGCAGCCGAGAATCGGGTGAATTCCTTCTTCCTGCATGATACGGTAGAAGTCCACCGTCCCGTACATCACCCCGTGATCGGTGACCGCACATGAGGACATTCCGAGCTCCTTCAGCCTTCCGGCTAAATCCCGGATGCGTATGGCTCCGTCCAGGAGACTGTATTCGGTATGCAGGTGCAAATGAGTAAACCCCTTAAGTAAAGAGGCATCGTTAGTCATATTGATTTCCTCTTTCTACCGCTTCGGATCGCCTTTAACTACAATCAAGAGATCCCTCAAACGGGCCGCTTCTTCGAAGTCCAGACGTTTGGCCGCTTCCTTCATATCCTTCTCGATACGGACAGAAAGCTTCTCGAGCTCGGCCTTTTCCATCGGCGGTCTCTTGCCCTCCGCCAGGAGATTCACGGACTCCTCGGAGATTGCTGTTTCCTGCCCGATCGATTCTATGGTGTCCAAGACATTGCGAACTTCCTTCACAATGCTGCGCGGTGTGATTCCGTTCTTTTCATTATAAGCGATTTGAATCTCCCGGCGACGGTTCGTTTCGGAAATTGCTTCAAACATCGAATCGGTTATTCTATCGGCGTACAGAATTACCCGTCCGTTTACATTGCGGGCTGCGCGGCCGATAATCTGAATCAATGAGCGGGCCGACCGGAGAAATCCCTCTTTGTCTGCGTCCAGAATGACCAGAAGCGAGACCTCGGGAAGGTCCAGTCCCTCTCGAAGCAAATTGATGCCAACTAACACATCGAATTTGCCCTGCCGCAAATCACGCAGAATCTTCATTCGTTCGACCGTTTCGACATCCGAGTGCAGGTATTTGACGCGAACCTTCTCGTCGGCCAAAAAGTCGGTTAAGTCCTCGGCCATCTTCTTGGTAAGTGTCAGGACCAGGGTTCTTTCGCCCTTGCGGTTGTTTTCGCGAATCTCGCCCAAAATGTCCTCAATTTGTCCTTCAACCGGACGAACGGCAATCTCCGGGTCGACGAGACCGGTCGGCCGAATAATCTGCTCCGCCGTATTCTTGCTGTGCTCCGCCTCATAGACGGAAGGGGTTGCCGATACGAAAACCGCCTGCCCCATCCGTTCTTCAAATTCTCCGAACATAAGAGGACGGTTGTCGAAGGCTGACGGCAAGCGGAAGCCGTAAGCAACAAGGCTCTCCTTGCGGGAACGGTCTCCGTTATACATTGCGCCGACCTGAGGAATCGTTACATGCGACTCGTCAATCATCAGGAGGTAATCCTTCGGAAAAAAGTCCATCAGCGTATATGGCGGTGTCCCTGCCTTACGTTGAGACAAGTGCCTCGAATAGTTCTCAATTCCCTTGCAGAATCCTGTCTCGCGAAGCATCTCCAAGTCGTAGCGCGTCCGCTGCTCGAGTCGATATGCCTCGATTACTTTTCCTTGGTTTCGAAGCTCCTCGAGTCGCTCCTCAAGCTCCGCCTCGATGGACACCATCGCCTTATTAACTTTCGCGTCTCCGGTTGCGTAATGC
>CAYGIB010000044.1:0-11706 GCA_964349735.1 uncultured Oscillospiraceae bacterium
TTCTGCTTGAAAAGCGGGATCACGACGCAGGACGCTTCCGCGAACATCCGGTATTGCTTCGGGATGGCATCCTTATAAACATTCTGCTGGCAGGTGTCGTTGAGCTCCCAATCTTTTAGTATGGCGCCGATTTCTTCTTCCGATATGGTCTTCGGAATTCGGTCGATCAGCTTCAATACGACGCTTTTATCCTTGATCACAATGAAATGCCAATCCCGCATGTGGTCATTGGTCGGCGCCTTCATGGCAGCGGAAATGATTCGCTCCACCGTCTCATCGTCGATGGAGACGTTATCAAAATCGCGAATGGTTCGTCTTGAGTTGACAACATCGTAGAAATCCATAGTGCCCTCCCTAATCGTGCGCCTGGTTTTTTTGCAAAAATGCCGAAGGCATGAGAGCATGCCGGCAACAAAAATATTATAGCAAATATTTCAAAAACAAACAATTGTTTTGTTTCCTCATCGGATAATAAGTCGCCGAATTGGCATTTCCATTGCTCTTTATAAACATCGTTCAGTCTATTTTATTGACAATAAGCGATTTATCCTTTGTCCACCTTGCTTAAGGTGCAACACGGAACGGCAATTCTATTTGTCTCTACACCAGGGAAATGAGCATTTCCCTTCTCACCCCGGATGCGCTAAAATGGCCTTAGCGCGAGAGAAAAGAATCGCTCGCTTCAAAAAATACGGAACGGTCCGAACCGGACATTAAAGAGGTAAAAATGAGAACGATCGGAAATATTCTTTGGGTCATTTTCGGGGGCGCTGTCCTCGCGCTTCTTTGGTTCATCGTGGGACTTTTATGCTTCATTTCGATTATCGGCATTCCCGTCGGTATTCAGTGTATGAAGTTCGCGGCGCTGATTCTGTGGCCGTTCGGACGGAGGATCGAATTCAACGGCGGAGTCGGAAGTTTTGTGCTCAATTTTATCTGGATCATCCTGTTCGGATGGGAACTGGCCGGCGCAGCTTTAATTCTCGGCCTCATCTGGTGCGTCACGATTGTCGGAATTCCTTTCGGTCTCCAGTTCATCAAATTTGCCCAACTGGCGATTATGCCTTTCGGAGCGAAAATCGTGCGCGATAAGACATAGCAGGTTCTTCATGAACATGAGCGGTTGATTTCTTCGAATCTTTTTGGAGCATGATCGCGCGCATGAGTCGTTGCCTTGGATAACACTTGTCGCGAACATTGAGATACTCGGAGCAACGAATCTTGATTGTATTTATATAAAAAGGGTATGATGAATTTCATAGGTGGGCATTTTCACTAGGGGGGGCGGTCATTTGCGTTGCGTTTCTTGCGGGTATCAACTCAACGGTATCAAGGTATGTCCCTATTCTTTCTTATATGAGTTCATACTGGATTCCGATACTGACTCTGTTTGCCGCTTCATCTCTCGTTCAATTATTTATTGTTGGCGGGCTTACATTGGGTTATGCGAAAATCAATCTCGCGATTGTCGATCGAGACGACATTCGGTTCCGTGATTTGTTTTCTCAAATGCGTCTTCGTCGAAATCTGGAGGGACTCAAGCTGGTTGTTTTTCGCGGATTTTTGGTATTCTTTGGCGAAATTATCGGTTTGATTGCCGGAGCCCTGGTCGCAATCGTATTATGCGTGGGGTTAAATGCGGTGAACCCTTTCTTTGATCGAAGCATGATTCCCGGTATTCTTGCCTTCTTTTCGATGGCGAGCATGATGGGTTTCGGCTTTTATGTACGACTCACATATGCCTTTGCTCCCTATGTTATGTGCGATGATCCACAGTATTCTCCGGTTGACGCACTCGAAGAATCCAAGCAGCTGTTGGACGGCCGAAAAGGGGAGCTGTTCGGAATATGCTTCGGTTTTCTGGGGTGGTTTGCGCTGGGGATCGTTACATTGGGTATCGCCTCTTTGTGGGTGAAGCCTTATTATGAAGCAACTGTCGCTGACTACTATAGACAAGTCAGCGTCGCGTCCCATCGATCCGCCTCCCGTGTGAAAGAGCCGGGCGGAGGATGCTCAACACAGACCAAGGAACCACCACGTGAGTTCTTAGGTGCGACGTTGGAGACATAGAGTAATCTGACCCGTTATAATTCCTGCGTCACAATAAAGCCCTTTACCGATATGAAACCCTACAATAGCACATTGAAGCGCAGCGAGGCTTTTCGAACATCGTTCAACGGCTCCAACCTAGATGACATAGTCCCCCGAGGTATTATTCTGAGCCAGATCCCCGACCGTGACGCTGTCCAGATATTGACGGATCCGGCGGTCGAGCTCGGTCCACATCGGAAGCGTCCGGCAAGCGGCCGCTTGAGGGCATTGCCTGTGTTTGTTTTCGAGGCAGGCAACCGGTGTGAGTGTTCCCTCCGTTATGGTCAATATGCTACCCACGGTATATTCATTCGGTGCGCGATTCAATCGGTAGCCGCCGCCCTTGCCGTGCAGCGAGTCTACATAACCGGCCTTGGACAGCACGGCCATGATGCTTTCGAGGTATTTCTGCGAGATATCCTGTCGCTCGGCAATTTCCTTAAGCGGAGTATAGCCGCCCGTAGTTTGCTCCGCGAGATCGACCATCACGCGCAATGCGTATCTTCCTTTTGTCGAGATCATCATGATGCACTGCCTCCATTTATTGGCGTTTATGTCATAGACTGGAAAGTGAATCAAACAAGAAACATTCGGCAAATTGCTTTCCGTCATGCCTGGTAATCAACGCATTTCTAATCCGATCCCAACCGGAGCATCTCGTCGATGCATTTTCGCGCCTTTTCGATTACATCCGCGGACAAAGCGATCTCCTCGCCGCCGGTGCCGGTCACGCAACGATAGACGTCGGGCAGTGTGGTCAGCTTCATATTGTTACAGACACAGTCTTTGGATAGCGGGTAGAAGATTTTATCCGGACAATCGAATTGAAGATGGGTCGCGATGCTGTTTTCGGTGCCGATCACGAATTCTCTTGCGTCACTGTTTCTCGCATAGGACATGATTCCGGTCGTGCTTCCGACATAATCGGCCAGCTCGACTACGGAAGGCTGGCATTCGGGATGAACGAGAATCAACGCGTCCGGATGATTCAGGCGGGCCTTTTCTATATCTTTTACGGTGATGCGAACATGGGTCGGGCAGCCGCCGCGGATAAGTTTCATATTCTTCTCGGGAACTTGCTTCGCGATCCAGTCGCCGAGATTACAATCCGGAACGAAAAGGATGTCGTGGTTCTCGAGTTTCCGCACGATTTGGACGGCGGACGAGGAGGTGACGCAGACGTCGCAGACGGTCTTCAGATCGGCGGTGGTATTGATGTATGCGACGACGGTGTAGCCGGGGTATGCCTCTTTCATCTGCAAAAGCATCTCCTTATCGACCTGATCCGCCATCGGGCAGCCCGCATCGGAATTGGAAAGGAGGACGGTCTTGCCCGGCGAAAGGATCTTTACCGTTTCCGCCATGAAGCGAACGCCGCACATCAGGATCGTTTGCTGCGGAGCTGTTGCCGCCTTCTGACTTAATCCGAAAGAGTCGCCGACATAGTCGGCGACCTCCCAGATATCATGGCTCTGATAGGCATGGGCGAGAATGCAAATGTCGTTTTCTTTTTTTATTCGCAGGATGGCATCCTGCATTTCACGTGTCGTCATTTGTCTCCCTCGGTAATCGGCGGCAAAGTGTTTCAAGTTCCGCCACCTTAAGTGCATCTATTGCTCCGCCGTCGGAGCAACAGGATCAACGGCGGAGCAACGAGAGCCGACGGCAGAACATCGAGTTCCACCACCGTTTGCAAATCAGGCGAATCGACGCGGAGCAATGAGCACCGTCGCCGGCTCGCGTCAGAATCAGTCCGCGAACAAAGGCGTGGAGAGATATCTCTCGCCGTTATCCGGAAGCAATGCAACAATGATTTTCCCTTTGTTTTCGGGACGCTTGGCCAGTTCGGTCGCTGCCTTGAGTACAGCACCCGACGATATTCCGACCAGAATGCCGTCTGTTCTGCCGAGTTCTTTTCCGGTCGCGAAGGCGTCGTTGTTTTCGACCGTTATGATCTCATCGTATATCCGAGTGTTCAGAATATCCGGGACGAAGCCCGCGCCGATTCCCTGTATCTTGTGCGCACCGGCAACGCCGGTCGACAGTACCGGCGAAGCGGACGGTTCGACCGCAACGATTCGGATCGCCGGATTTCTGGATTTCAGGAACTCGCCGACTCCCGTGATCGTGCCGCCGGTTCCGACGCCTGCGACAAAGATATCTACCTTGCCATCGGTATCCTCCCAGATTTCGGGACCCGTTGTCGTACGGTGAATCGCCGGGTTTGCCGGATTGACGAACTGCCCGGGGATAAAGCTGTTGGGTGTCTCCGACGCGAGCTCATCCGCCTTGGCGATTGCGCCCTTCATGCCCCGGGCACCCTCCGTGAGAACGATTTCCGCGCCGTATGCCTTCATCAGGATCCTGCGCTCCACGGACATTGTCTCGGGCATCGTGAGGATGATCCGATAGCCTCTGGCCGTCGCAACGGAGGCAAGCCCGATGCCGGTATTTCCGCTGGTCGGTTCAATAATGACGGAGTCCGGATGAAGTACGCCTCTTGCTTCCGCATCGTCGATCATCGCTTTGGCGATTCTGTCTTTGACACTGCCGGCCGGGTTGAAGCCCTCAAGCTTTGCAAGAATGGTGGCATCCAATCGATTCAATTTCTCATAATTACTGAGCTCCAGTAACGGGGTCTTTCCGATCAACTGATCGGCGGATTTGTAAATCTTAGCCATTTTCTTTGCTCCTTTCTATTAGACAGAATCAAAGCCGTGTTCAAGGTCGGCGATGATATCGTCGATATGCTCCGTTCCGATGGAAAGACGGACCGTGGTCGGGTGAATTCCTGCGTTCAGCAATTCCTCGGAGGAGAGCTGTGAATGGGTTGTAGAGGCCGGGTGAATAATTAGAGATTTAACGTCGGCAACGTTTGCGAGCAGGGAGAAGAGTTCAAGGGACTCCGTGAATTTCCGGGCCTGCTCCTCCGAGCCTTTGACTTCAAACGTGAAAATCGATCCGCCTCCGTTCGGGTAATATCTATTATAGAGCTCCTTTTCCTTTCCGACAGAGAGAGAGGGGTGGTTGACCCGACTCACCTTAGGATGCTTCTCCAGATACTTTGCTACCTTGAGCGCATTTTCCACATGACGCTCCACACGCAGGGAAAGGGTTTCCAATCCCTGAAGGAGCAAGAAGGAATTGAACGGACTGATCGCCGCACCGGTATCCCGGAGGAGGGTCGTTCGAATTTTGATGATGTACGCAAGGCTTCCTGCGGCCTTCGTAAAGACGACACCGTGATATGCCGGATTGGGTTCGGAGAGTCCGGGAAACTTTTCATTTTGATCCCAATCGAAGTTTCCGCTGTCGATGATCACGCCGCCGAGTACCGTTCCGTGGCCGCCGATGAATTTCGTCGCCGAGTGGACGACGATATCCGCGCCGTGTTCGATCGGGCGGAAGAGGAACGGGGTGGAAAAGGTATTATCGACAATGACGGGAATCCCGTTCTCGTGAGCAATCTTTGAGACCGCATCCAGATCGATGATATCCGAGTTCGGGTTGCCGAGGGATTCTAGAAACAACGCCTTCGTGTTGGGTTGAATCGCTTTTCGAAAATTCGCGGGATCGATTCCGTCGACAAAAGTGGTTTCAATCCCCGATTCGCATAAAGTGTTGACGAAAAGGTTATATGTTCCCCCATAGACGGTCTTCGATGAGATGATGTGATCACCGGTTCTAGCAATGTTTCTAATTGCATAGGTAATCGCCGCAGATCCCGAAGCTGTGGCCAGCGCCGCAACGCCGCCCTCCAGCGCCGCGATTCGCTTCTCGAAAACGTCCGACGTCGGATTCATCATACGCGTGTAAATATTTCCGCTCTCCGTAAGTCCGAATCGAGCTGCCGCCTGAGCGGAATCGCGGAACACATACGATGTGGTCGCGTAAATCGGTACCGCCCTTGCATCGGTGGCGGGATCGGGCTGTTCCTGCCCGACGTGAACCTGTAAGGTTTCGAATTTATACTTGCTTTGTGACATATTGATCTCCTTTCGTATCGATGCGCTCGTCTCGACGCATTCGGTCCGACGCGCTCGTCAAATCAATGTGATTCATTCCTTCATTCAATCAACATCGACACATTCGTCCGAAACGATAATTGGCTCGAACCAGGAGTTCAAAGATATCGCTCATTCGATTAACCTACCTTTCCAGTAGCTATATAGGATAATAGCACGGGAAGGCGAGGATATCAATAGAGAAGTGCGATTGATTAAATGAAAATCGGTCTTCGAACTCTTTCGGCCAACGAAGCGTACCCTCCACGGAAATCCAACAAATAAGAAACGCGCCCCGGCTAGGAACGCGCTTCTCATTGTCCTCATTAAACAATTCATGTCGATATGATCTCGCCCGGGTTGTCATCCCTGAACAGAAGCGTCGGCGATACATCGAGCCCGGACTCGTGTTCGTGGTCTATCAATTATACCCCGTATACCGGAACGTCGTGTTGCTGTTCACGGTCCGGGTCAGACTCGTACGGCCCATTGTGTCGGCGTCTGTAACACCGTTGATTAACCATACGACCGGATTGCCCAAATCCGTGGTACCGGTGACCGTAATCGTCGTGCCATTGGGCACGGAACCGTTCGTGGCGTTGGTCAGCCCGCCGCCGGTGAATGTGCAGTTTGTGCAGGAGACGGTAACGGTCTCAACGGGCGTGGGTGTTGGTGTCGGTGTCGGATCGAGCTTTTTAAAGACCGGTTCATACACCGTCGTCTCGTCCAGATCATAAACAGTGAAAGAGCGAATCGTTTTCGCGAAATAATACGGCACGTTGTTGATCAGCCAATGGCTGACATAGTAGTTTGCCGGAACCACCGCTTCAACATAGACACTAATCAGTCCGTCCCTCACGCCGTCGTCGTCATCCTCGAAAATACACTCGGTGAACTTCTCTCCGGTAGGATGTCCCTTGTCGTCCAGGAACTGCAGGGTCGCGTTAATCGCCGTTACCTTGAGCTCATCGCGCAGTACCGCCTCAAGCACGGAATTCCCCTTAACAGTAAAGGCTGCACTTAAAGAGTTGTTATCGGACCATCTGCCGTTCCAACGCCAGTAATCAAGCACCTTACCTATGGGCACCTGCGGAATCGCCACCACGGAAATCTGATCGTTAAAATAGACCACGGAATCTGCATCTGCACTGGCGCCGCCGACAGGATAGAGCAGGGCGTTCAGTCCAATCACAAACTCAGATCTCTCCGGCTCCGAAGTTGGCGCCGGAGTTACATTCGCCGCGTCCTCCAGTTGAGCCTTAAGGCTTTCGATTTCGGTCGCGAGATCATCGTTCTTCTTCAGTGCCGCTGCCAGCTCCTCACCGTCGTCGCTCTTCCGGCAACCGGTCGCGAAAATACCGAATATCAGCGCCGCAGCCAAAATGACCGCAAAGATCTTTCTGGTTCGATTCATTCTATTCACACCTTTCTCCTCACGATTTACACTTCGCTCCTTAGCGAAAAAACATACTCTCTCATTACGATAAATTTATTAATGATTATACAGAAAACGGCCGCCCGAGACAACCGTAGAAATGCAAAAATCTACCGCACTGACCTCCATTATGCGGAAAAGTTGAAGCGGAATCAACCGGAAATCCCGATATAATCAGAATCATATTTTCGTGCGGAACGATTACCGGTCCCGCCCGATGCATATCCCGCGCTCGGCTGCGTTTTCGATGCGAACCACGAGGAGCACCGCCCATGAACATTCGATACGTCGAGGACATCCCTTTTCAAGATTACATGCGTCTGCACGAGGAAGTCGGCTGGGGCGCCGTGCCGGAGGAGCAGGCACAAATGACCGTCGCGAACGCGACCTTTGTTATTTCCGCCCGAAAAGATGACGGTATCGTCCTCGGCATCTCAAGGCTTCTTTGGGACGGCGGAACGACCGCCTACGTCTGCGACGTCATCGTCTCTCCTGCTTTTCAGGGAATGGGGATCGGCCGGGAGATGGTCGCGCGCGTTATGAACCATATGAGGCAAAACATCCGGCCGGGCTGGCGCGTTTTTGTCTCGCCGGTCGCCGCGCCGAATCGCGAATGCTTCTACGAGCATTTCGGATTTGTCCGCCGCCTGAACGATAATCAAGGAGCGGGCATGAGCGTATACTTAGTTGAAAATTAGCAGAAATGAACGGCTCAGGAATGAGCTTGGTTCCGGCGAGGGAGTGACGATCACGATGGCTCAGGCATGAGCCTGTTCTTAGTTGGATAATGGCAGTTACGATGCCGCGCGTGTGAGCCGGATCATACGTCTTTGATCCCCAAAATGTTGAATACACTGCTTTTCAGCATAGATGCACTCCTTAATGATTATTCGATAAGCCAAAGTATTGAAGTCAGTATATGTCGGATGTCATTTCCGGTCAAAATCGCGCGAGCGAAGGACTGTTGGGGACTGGAAAAAAAGAAAGAAGCAACTCTTTACATTCCCTACGAAACGTAGTATTGTTAAATCAACGAGCGGCATGAATGATTCACAGGAGATCGAGAGAATGAAAAAGCCACTGCTTCTTATAATCATGGCGATATGCGTTATTGTGGTGGTGACCGCCTGTTCAATCAGCCTGAGGAAAGAGACCGACGACGCTACTGACGTCAACGAATCGACGGTCGGTCTTTCTTCCGAAACGACCCGAAGTACCGTCCCGGAGAGTAAACCCACGAAGGCCCCGACGCCGACGAAGGCACCGACCATGACCCCGACGCCGACGGAGGCCGCGAATCCGTTTGTATTCGACTTGACGGAGGATGAAGGGACGGGCGCGGTGAATCCGCTCATGTTGATCAGAGGTATAGACAAAGCGGTCATCATCGGAGGCCAAACGTCTCCGCTCACGGAGAAAGGTTCCTTTTTCTCCGGCCTTGAAATCGGGGACTGGGACGAGACCGCGTACTATAACGGTTCCTCTGATTGCCAATATTCGATCGACCGATCAAAGCTTGTTTTTACGCCAAGAGACAAAGAAGGAAACGATTTACTTATGTATTACGACGGGACAAAGGCTCGGGTCATCACTTCTGATTTCTACGATTTCTCATTCTCCCTGACCGGAAACGCCGTGGCGTACACCGCTACGAGCAATGGTACGGATGAGTTGTACATTTATGATTGCGAGAAAAAGGAAAGCAGACGGATATGTAAGGATTTTGAATACAAATACGGCGGGTTATGCATTTCTCCGTCCGGAGACGCAGTTCTTTACGGAGATTATGATGATCCATTGTATATGATCATCGGAAACAACGCGCCGAAAAAAATATCTTCGTCCGGTACCCCGCTCGCGATCTCCGACGGTGGCGAATTGGTGTATTACGAGGAAACGAACGGGGGGAAATGGGAGCTCTTTGTATATAAAGATGGGAAAAGCATTCAGATATTGGCAGCTACGGCGTATGGAGACCGAAAGTACGTTAATCGCAATTTCATTTTCAATCGGGATCTGACACAGATACTGATCGCGCTCGAGACCCGCTTATGGTTTTCGATGGACGGCTCAGAAGCCGTTAGCGTCGCGAACACTAAAAATTCGGGGACTACCCGGAGTTCCGAATATCAAACGGAGTACGATTTTACCTGCAGAAGCACGAAGCCCTTTATTCGCGACGGCCGCACGATCTATTTGCCGGCCAGGAACTTGTGCGATCAATTGTATCGTTTTGCGGGTACTTTACTGTATCTGGACTCAAATCTCGATGAACGATATATAGCGGCTCAAATACCGGGGCATTCGCGCGAGTCGTCAGTGTGTGGCGACCAAATCGTATATATGGAGCAAAGTCCGAATTATGACGGCGCCGATCTCTACTTTATGGAGAATTACAGGAAGGCCGGAACGACGGAGAAGATCCCCGTCGATGGGAAAAGCATTCAGATATTGGCAGCTACGGCGTATGGAGACCGAAAGTACGTTAATCGCAATTTCATTTTCAATCGGGATCTGACACAGATACTGATCGCGCTCGAGACCCGCTTATGGTTTTCGATGGACGGCTCAGAAGCCGTTAGCGTCGCGAACACTAAAAATTCGGGGACTACCCGGAGTTCCGAATATCAAACGGAGTACGATTTTACCTGCAGAAGCACGAAGCCCTTTATTCGCGACGGCCGCACGATCTATTTGCCGGCCAGGAACTTGTGCGATCAATTGTATCGTTTTGCGGGTACTTTACTGTATCTGGACTCAAATCTCGATGAACGATATATAGCGGCTCAAATACCGGGGCATTCGCGCGAGTCGTCAGTGTGTGGCGACCAACTCGTCTATATGGAGCAAAGCCGGAATTATGACGGCGCCGATCTTTATTTTACGGGGAATTATCGAAAAACCGGAACGGCGGAAAAAATCCCGTTCGAATACGCGGTAGATGCGGTCCTTACGAAGAACGGATCCATATATGTCGAAAATGATATCGGGCAGTTGTTTGTCGTGAACGGAGAGGATGCCCCGCGATTGATTGCTACATACGCGGATCTGATCGGACGATATGAGGTCGACGGCACCACATATGTCTTGTTCACACAAGACCCCGGAAGTCGAACATGGGAGTACGATGATATTGATCTATATCGGGTTGAAGACGTTTCGGGTGCCGAACCGCAAAAAGTCGCTTCGGGAATCTATGGTGCTCACATCGATGATACAGGCATCTACACATATGAGCATTCAACGCACGCGAGCGAGGGCGAGAGCTGGTTTGAGGATATCCGATACAGCGAAGACGGAAATCGTTTTGTGTTTCTGTGCACCAAGGAATTTGGTCCGTGACCGAAAAGAAGGAGAAACTCAAGTGGAAATATCAAAAAGGATCATCGTTCGTCTGCTGGCGATAACGATCATTTTTGTCGCCGGAAGCCTTTTGCCGTCCGCCTGCTCGGTTCAATCGGTGCGCCGCGCGCCGACGGACGCGATTGAGACGACCCGACAAACGACAGGGACAGAGTTTGATACGACGGTTTCATCGAAGCCGACGGGAGAGCCGGTACCGACGAACCATCCAAAGGATACGATTACGCCGACCCCGACGAACACACCGACGCCCGAAGCGGTTTTCGATTTGATCGATAACGACGTGCCGCGATTCGGAAGCGCGGGAACCCTGGAATTCACGAAGGACGGGGTGTACTTTATCGATTCGGATAGCGCTCTGCTTTTTCCGGATTCCCGATTTTCCAGCTTAGGAAATTATCTGTACGAATGGCGATACGGTTATGCGGATCAAACGTTCTCGACGGATGGATCCTGTGTTGCCCTGATCCCCTTCGTGGACGACAGAGGACTGGGCAAACTCTATTACAGCGACGGAACATCGGCGATTAAGGTTGCGGAAGACGTGGACAGTTTTATCTTGTCCGACGACGGAAGCGCTCTTTTATATCTGACCGGGTTTTATAATCACGGAGTGGGCGGGTCCCTTTATCTTTTCGATCGAAAAACAGGCGGATCCACGCTAGTTTCCGAGGGAGCGGGACGACTTTTCGCGTTGTCGCCTTCCGGTGGCGCGTTGGCATTTACCACTTTCGGTACGCCCAATGATCCGGATTCCCTGATTTGTCATTATCAGGTCGCGGGCGAGGCGGAGACGCTCGGAGAAGGCGTGTA
>CAYGIB010000045.1:0-2721 GCA_964349735.1 uncultured Oscillospiraceae bacterium
GTAGTACTGGAATGGACATACGGCGTACTTTTCGATTTGAGAAACGCTCATGGCTGTCTTTTTCCCGAATCTCTCCTCGATTTGCCGCTCCGGCAGAATAACGGTAAAGGGATCCATGGATTCTTTACTTCGCGCGATGAATTCCGGGTATGTCCGAAGGAGAGCGGCCGCCTTCTTACGTTCCTTTGAATCGACGGGGACTTCATCGGAAGATAAAATCGATGCGGCATATCGCAGCAGGGTATCCCGGGAGAAAAGCCTCGGGTCGTGCAGCGTTTTCGACGGAGGATCGAGAAATGCGGAATTCGGGAGACATTCTGAAATCAGTCGAAACAAGGAAGATGGCTCCTTACTGAGCAGTGCGGAGACATAGAGCTTCTCGGACGGGCAATCGAGTATCGCATACGCGGTAAAAAAGTCGGCGTATGCCCCGTCCTTCGAGCGGTTCGGAAAGCGAACCCGGAGCGACTGTGCAAGCATATCCCGCTCATGACCGCGCAAGAAGCCCTCCGAAAGGGCTTTATTCGGAAAATGCTCGCGTTCGGCGCCAACCAGGAACAAGACCTTGCAGTCCCGTTGAAAGCCGTGCGGTACATCGGTAATCCGAACTTGGTCGACGAATGCCGGAATGGCTCCCGACGGAACCGCTTCGGTCGCGTACAAGAGCGCGTCCCGAAAGTCCAGAAGAGAAATCGGCATATCGCCCGGCGATCCGGTAAGGCGGTCGAGTATTCGCATCAATTCATTCCACGATGCGATAAGCGCGAGGGCCGCGTCATGGTCTCCGGCCTCGACCCATTCCTTTCCCAGAAGCTCGATCTGACCGCCGGTCTCCTCGACCGGGTCACCGCCGATGTATTTTTCGAGAAAAAGAGACAGAAGCGCAGCCTTACTGTCACAGCGAGATTCCGCTACAAGACTCTGAACCGCCTCCCTTAACGGAACCAGGACCCGGGTAACCTCCCGAAATATTTCCGGTCCCTCTTGATCTTTGTCTTTATGGTAATGGTTGACGTCGAAAATCCGATATCCCTTAAACAAACCGTGTTTCAGGCAGTAATTCTCCAGTCGGTCCGCATTGCCCCTCGTGATGTGGCACATTCCCGATTTGACGCACTGCATCAGGCTCGTGAAGGACCAGCCGTTGATTCCCATATCCAAAAGCGCCGTGACAAACCGCATCAGAGCGGTATCGGAAAGCCTCCTCCTCTTATCGAGAAACGGATCCATGCCGAACTCGGCAAACACGGCGTGAAGGTTGGATTGATAGGCCTGCGGGTTACAAAGGACGACCGTGATATCTTTATAACGATACCCGTGAAGTAAAACCAGCTCGCGAATCTTGCCCGCGACGTAAGACAGCTCGTCGACGGCCGTTGCAAACAGAAGACTCGTTACGCCTTCGGAAGGGCCGGAGTATATCTTGCGTTCCCGATGAAGAAAGCATTCCGCCAGATGCCGGATTTCCGGAGCCGGCGGTGCAGATTTATTTACCGGTATCAGCTCGGCTTCCGGGATTGCATCTCTAATGAGTCGAATCGTCTGACCGCCGAAATAGAAGCCCTCCGTGAATGCTTCCGCGTCGCTGCCGTCACCGTTTCGGTCATCTCTGCTTCGATCATCTCCGTCGTCTCTGCTTCTATCATCTCCGCTGCGGAAGCGATTCGCTGTATCCGAATCGGCACAAACCGATACGGTAACCTGCGTGCAGAGCGCCGACAGCCTTTTCATCAGCTCAAGCTCTTCCGGGGTAAAGTTACGGGTTTGCCCGAATCCGGTAATCCAAACCGACGCATCGGAAAGGTACTCCAGACGTCGGTACGGCCATAGCGGCCGACCGCTTTTCCCGAGCTTTATCAATTCGTCCAGAACCTTGCACAGATGTCGAAGCGGTCGATTCTGCTTACCGCATTGAAGCATGTCGCTCCACTGATCCAGCCGCTCGATAAGAAGTCCCAGCTCCCGCATTTTCTTCGTAAAAAGCGGTCGGGAATTCTCGTCGTCGAAATTCTTGAGCATCTCCGAAGTGATGCCGTAGCGGTAGAAATCCTCGAGCACACTCTCAATCTGAGTCGCAAAACCGATCCTTTGCGAAACGGTTGAAAGCACGCGAAAATCGTCCTTGTTCTCGTTTATAATCCGGTGAATGATAAGGCTTTGCATCGCGGAATCCGCAATATCACGTGCTGTTCCGCCGATTTCCGAGAGAATCCGGTGCGCGAACCGGTGAAAGCTTAAGACATCGACGAGCATCAGCGCTTCGTTGATTCCTGTGCCGGCATCAGGGTCGCGGCAGAGCCTCTGCCGCACCTCAAGATACTGCCGCTCCATGTCGGCCTTGGTCTGCTCGGGAACAATGAGCAATGCTCTTTTCCGGGGCCATTGAAGCGCTTCGTTGCATATCTCTTCCATGCAGGCATCGGTAAGATCACCCGCACGTTCTCCATGCAATATTCGAAACGCCAATGCCGAACACCTCCTCAGAGGGTATCCAGATTCTGACCGTGCGCCGCTTTGATCGTCGCGCCCGCCTTCTCCAGTATAGCATGAACGGCTTCCGATTCCTGCTTTCTTTTCACCTTAAGGGTAGTCGTCTTGACCATTTCTCCCTCCGAGAAAACAAAGTAGCGGATGGCTTTATAAGCGGGCATTTGATGGTTGATTTCGCGAATCCGGTCACGAAAATACGCAAAGATATCATTGTCACCGGGATTCTTATCC
>CAYGIB010000045.1:2731-11632 GCA_964349735.1 uncultured Oscillospiraceae bacterium
CTCTTGCCGATCGATGAGGATTTTTGCGCATATTTCGACGGATTCCCGATCCGATTCATCCCCCCAGACAAAGGATTCGCGGACTCCGGGAATGATGTTGATCAGGGACTCGACTTCCTCGGGAAAGGCCTTCTTCCCGTTCGGGAGAACAATCATCGATTTCACACGACCGGTAATGTGCAGGCAGCCCTTCTTGTCGAGATAGCCCATATCTCCGGTTCGAAACCATCCGTCCTCTGTCATCACCTCGGCTGTCGCCTCCGGATTCTCGTAATAGCCGAGCATCACGCAATCGCTTTTCGAGAGGATTTCTCCGATGGCACCGGGCTTTTCTTCCTCAGTGTCAATACCGACACGAACATCGGTGACCGGACGGCCCACGCTTCCGTACACGTTGCATTGCTGCGTAGTTACGCTGATGACCGGAGCGGTCTCGGTCAATCCATAGCCCATGAGAAAATCGAGGCCGAAATCGCTGAAATCACGAATATACCTCTTGTCGATTCCGGCGCCGCCGATAACGACCAGGCGGAGATGACCGCCAAGCTTATTAATGATATCTTTGAAGATTTTCCGACGGATGTCGATGCCGATTTTCCGAAGAAAGCGCGTCACGGGAACCATAATCGATATCAGGGTGGCTTTCCCCGACTCCTCGATGCCGGCCATAATCTTTGCGTGAACATTTTCGAAAAGAAGCGGCACCGCAATAACGACCTCGATATGCCACTCCTGGAAATTCTTCACGAGATAACGGAGCCCGTCGGAGAAGCAAATGACACACCCGCGTGAAAGGAGAAAGAAATCGCAGGTGTTTTCGAAGGTGTGATGCAGGGGCAGAATCGAAAAGGCTCGTTCTCCGGTTTCCACCAGGATTGTCGTTCCGATGTAATAAACATTGAGACAGATATTCCGGTGTGAGAGCATGACCCCCTTACTCATTGAGGTCGTTCCCGAGGTAAAGAGGATGATCTTCATCTCGTCGGGGTCGATGACGGTGTCTATAAAACGGCGGTCTCCCTTATTCTTAAGTTTTTTTCCTTTTTCAATCATATCGGAATAGGCCATGAACTTCTTGTTTTTTGGCCATTTTCCGGTAATCAGCTCTTTATCCAGGCAGATGAAATAGTCGACTTTCATATCGGGCTCTGCGGGGCGGGCGGCGATCGAAAGCATCATCTCGTGGTGCTTCGGATGATAGAAAAGCGCCCGGACCTTGCCGCGCTTCAAAAGATTCACGACTTCATTCTCCGGAAGAAGGCGATCCAACGGGACGCCGACACTCCCTCCGCCGACGATTGCGGAATACGAAACGATCCATTCATAGGAATTCTCACCGACTACCGAAAGATGCTTTCCGGCAAGCCCGAGCTCCGCTAAAGCCAATCCGATATACTCGACATCGAAGCCGAAATCGTCGTATGTTTTATGAATCTCGGCCTGTTCCGGCTTCCTCCTGAAGATAAACGCATCTTTTCCGGTGTATTTTTCCCGGATGTCCAAAATCATGTCCTTAAGCGTCTCGTACTTAACCCCTTCACGCAAAGCTTTTCCGGTTACTGTCTGCATATCTTCCCTCCAGAAACAGATGAATCGCAAAAAGTGTGGAATGGTCCCGATTGAGCGTCGTTTTTTTGATTATTTCCGATAATATCATGGAAACGGGGGCGCGTCTACGAAAACAGTAAACATGGTTTGATTTTCAAACTATTTTCCTCATAACATTGACATTCGGGGCATCGTGGAATAGCATTATGGGAAAGATTAGCCGCTTATTATACGCTTTTGCAGCATCATTACGCATTAAGGAGTTTTTTATTGTGAGTCCTTTCGCAGCTTCCGAAGCCGGGCAAACCACCCCTTCCGATCTCTGGGGCAACCGGTATCCTGTTCGCAGAGGTTTTGTCGGTCACGTATGTTTCTGGTTCGGCGTTACCGTTACGTATCTGCTGTTGCGGTTTCGGAGTTCCGGGCGTAAAAACATACCCAAAGAGTCTCCCTACGTCATTTCCGCCAATCACCAGACGTTCGTTGACGGCATGTGGATTGCGCGTTTTCTGCCTCGTAAGCATTTCAAGAAAATGTGTTGTCTCGCCGGTTCCGACCTTGAGACCAACTATGGACTTCTGGGCCGCCTAATTATGCGCGTCGGCCGCGGCATCGCCGTGGACCGTTTCGGCAGTCCGGTGCGCGGTCTGATTAAGGCAAAAAAGGAAATCGAGAAAGGGAACATCATGCTCGTTCATCCGGAAGGAACACGAACGCATGACGGGAAGGTCGCTGAGTTTAAGGAAGGTGCTGCCTATATGGCGGTGAAAGCCGGAGTTCCTATTCTACCGGTATACATAGAGGGCGGCTATGATGTTTTTTCGCGACACATGAAAAAGCCCCAACCCTGGGACCCTATGCTTCACAGGCGAAAATTGGTCGTTGTTCACTATGGCGTCCCCCTCCTGCCCGAGCAGTATGAGAATAATCCCAGGAATATGACTGCGGCCATTCAGGACTGGATGACTCAAATGGAGAAGAACGCGAACGGCAAAGCACCCGGGATCACTTCGAATCGCACCTGATGGGCGTAGAAGTCCTCTCCGTCGTAATTTCCGTGGATTTGCGTGTGCCGGTCCGTTGAAGAAATGACTCCGCTCGTTACTCTGAAAAAGGAGACCAACGGATTCCCGAGGTGCTTCCCTTTCTTATATTTCCCGACCAGAGGAATCGCTTTCCTTCTCGGGAGGTCTGCCACCAGACAGACTTCAAGAACTCCGTCGTCCGTCCTGGACTCCGGAGAAGGATTAAACCCTCCCCCGTAATACTGTCCGTTGCATATGCATGCAAGACAATAGTCCGTCCGGCCCTGAGCAGTCTCTTTGCCCTCCGCCAGTTCAAAGGAATAACTCATCTCAAATTTCCATCCTTTGATAAAGCACTTCAGAATTGCCAGTGTATATGCGTGTTTGCGAATAAAACCGTTCCGGTTTGTTCTTTGTATATATTCCTTCGCTTGTGTGTTCACCATCGTGTCGAGTCCGAAGGAAGTAATATTTACGCTGTATCTGCTTTTTTCGGGAAGAAAATTAGACATCTCGTCATAGCAGTCCACACGAATCAAGTCAACCGACCGGATATCGAACTTCTCGATGTCGGAAATCACTTGAATGGGGTCTCTATTATAGCGCTCGCTAAGAACCGTTCGCGCAAAGTCATTGCCCGTGCCCATCGGCAAAACCGACATCGGAGTCTGTCCGAAGGCCAGCGCGTTAGCCACCTCATGCACCGTTCCGTCGCCTCCGCATGCAAATACAATCGCGTCAGCCTGATATTTGCGGGCGGCATCGGAAGCCAGCTCCCCAGCATGTCCGGGGTACTCGGTGCGGTGAATCTCAACTTTAACACCATCGCGAGTTTCGAGTTCTCGAATCGCAACTTCCAGTTCCGCTGCTTTTTTTCGTTCGGCAAAATAGTTCAGCAGAAAAACGTAATTCATGGAGCACCTCGATTGCTTTAATAATCCGCTGTCATTCCGTAGATAAGATCAACCACATCCTGAACGGTATCGACCCGTTCCAGTTCATCGTCGGATATGCGAATGTCAAAGGCACCCTCAAGGTCGATGACCAACTCGTATACCTGGAGCGAATCCAGTCCGAGATCGCCCACGATTTCCGTCTCGGGCTTAATGTCCGTCGGTGAAAGCTCGTTTCTCTCGGTTACCAGGGCGATTAAGTTGTCGTAAATTCGTTCTTTTCTCTTAAGAACGGGATCATCCTGTCCGACACGTTCTGGAGGTTCACCCGTACTGTCCGGCTCGCCTCGTTGCATATCACTGGATAATTCGGTCATTTCCCTTTGCCCTCCGTTTTGATCGCGCCCGTCCGGGCGCTTTCTTCCTGACTGTATTTCTCATATAACTCAGTAATAAACTCGTCAATCTCGCGGACCATGGAAGCCAGTCGCTCCCGGTCCTCTTCAACCAAAGGATCCATAATTCTTCTCACAAGGAGTGTATGAAACTTAGCATGCATACGATAGGCAAGTTTCCCCTGGCGGGTCAGGCATACGCGTACCACCCTCCGGTCCTTGCTGTCGCGATATCTCTCCACGTATCCCTTGCGAACCAGTCGGTCGATTGCAACGGTCAGCGTCCCGGTGGTGATTCCCAATCGCGATGCGGTTTCACTCATGGCCCGTGCCTCGTAGGGGCCGATTGCGTCAAGCGTATGCAGCTCCGCAATGGAAAGGTTCGAAAAATAGCCCTTGGAAAGAGCCTTCTCTTCCGTAAGCAACACATTATCAAAAATCCGCAAGAGACCATCCGCAAATTCGTTCTCGGCAGAATTCAAAGCACGGCTCCTCCTTCGGGGTACTGTATATGCTTGGGTTTTCGGCACATACGACTATTATCTTATCGTTTTTACGTAAAAAAAACAATCAGCCTCGTTTCAGATTATCGGGTATCCCTGTGACCCGGCTTTTCCACACGGAGAATTTTGCGCATCAGTCGTATCATTGTCCGGGAAACCGGCCTCTCGAAGATCTTCCGAACATTTGTAAGCTCTTCTCGAATTGCGATATGCTGCGGGCAGTGCGACTCGCACCTTCCGCAGCGCGTGCACATCGACGCAAAGCCCGGGTGCACGGAAAACGCACCCAACGCCTGATAATACTTGAACATCGATTGCTTGGATTCAATCAAGAATTTCTCGTTATATATCGAAAAGCAACCCGGAATATTAACACCGAACGGACAGGGCATACAGTAGCCGCAAGCCGTACAAGGGACCCTGGTCTGCGCGGCTAATTCTTTTTTCACCCGCTCGAAAACCTCCAACTCACTTGAAGTCAGGCTGTCCGGCAAGGCGTCGGATGCAGTTCGGATGTTCTCGGCTAACTGCTCCTCGGTACTCATTCCGGAGAGGACCACAGTGACTTCTTTATGATTCCAGACCCAGCGAAGCGCCCATTCGGCCATCGAACGGTCGGGATTTGCATCCTGAAAGGCATGAACCAGAGTCTCGGGGAGCTTATCGGACAGCATGCCGCCCCGTATCGGCTCCATGACGATCACCGGGATACCCAGCTTCGCGGCGAGCAAGAGACCCGCTTTACCCGCTTGGTTGTTCTCGTCCAGATAGTTGTATTGAATCTGACAGAAATCCCACGGGTATGCCTCGAGGATTTGCCGGAAGCTGTCCTTGGCTCCGTGAAAGGAAAATCCGATGTTCTGGATGACTCCTTCCCTTTTAAGTCCCTCCATCCAATCCAGAACGCCGATATCCCGCATCCGCGCAAACAAATCGAAGTCGGTCAGCATATGGAGCAAATAATAGTCGATATAGTTTGTCTTCAGACGCTCCAGCTCCGTCGCGAACATGTTTTTGGCGGATGAAAGTTGATGGACCATATAAGCCGGTAGCTTGGTCGCGATATTTACGCGCTCGCGGTAGCCTCCCTCGAGTGCCTTTCCGAGCATAACCTCGTTCCGCCCGCCGTGGTATATGTACGCTGTATCAAAATAATTGATGCCATATTCAATCGCCGTTCGAATCATCGATATGCAGCGCGGCTCGTCAAACCCGCCGCCCTTGGCCGGAAAGCGCATACATCCGAAGCCGAGCGCCGAAAGCTCCTGGCCGTTCTTGATATTGGTTCGTGTAAGCATGTTCCCTCCGCTTTTAAATCCGACTTAACGCTTGTCACTGAGGCGCAGAAAATCCGGGTTAGTCCCGGTAAAAAGGCCGGTTCTTTGCACATATGCATTATCTGCGGTGCGTCGGTCGATTTTTCCGGTTTCGGCACAAGCGGACAGGAGAAGGTCCGGCCGAAGGTTACGACTCGAGCCGGCATAAACCAGCATGTCCACCGCCTCGTCGTCCTCCGAAGGCTCCGAAACACTGATGATCAGCGGTCGAAGGTCCGCACGGGTCTCCTTGCCTTTGGCGTGCTTCATGACCGGAATCTCATCGCGAAGCATCAGTTCCGAAACCGCCTCACGGATTCCCGGAGCGGTGATTCGATAGGTTGCGGCCGACACAAGCGACATGACGCTTTTGTCGGAGTCTTTGATTTCCCATGCGTTCAAGGCCGCTAGGCCGGGCGGGCACCCCGCGTTAAATCGTTCGACGAGCTCGCCCGTGTCGACTTTCTCGCGAAAGAAGATGTCCACACAGTCGTCTGTCGACGCAATACCCACACCGAGAGGCAGGGCAAATACAAGCGTCGGCCTTGGATTATATCCTTGGGTATAGAGCACCGGCAACTCGGCCCGGCGAAGCGTTCGCTCAAACGTACGCATTAAATCCAGATGCCCGATATACACGATTGCTCCATTGCGCTCAAAGCGCATGCGGACCGGATATGCGTCCATCTTATTCTGCATCGTTATCATTTTCTCGCGTTCAGCCTGCAGCATGGCACACCCCCGACCCGAAGTCCGATGCCCCGCATGCGCGGCAGCCTGGTTGGCACGGAGGTGTAACCGCCCCCTCGGAGCCACGCCCGCGCTCGCGCATGAGATAGTCTTTGCTGACGCCTGTGTCGATATGATCCCACGGGAAAATCTCGTCCTCGCCGCGCTCGCGATGCGAATAAAAAGGCAAGCTCAAACCGTGATTATTCAGTATCTCCATCCACCGGTCCAAATGAAAACAATCGTCCCACGCGTCGAAAAACAATCCGTTCCGGTAGCCCTCCAACAGAACCGGTGCCAGCCGCCGATCGCCCCGGGACATGACCGTTTCCCACACCGACGTGTCCGGATCGTGCCAGGAATACTGGATATTCCGGCTACGCATACGTTCCGCCAGTGCTCTTTGTTTCTCAATCAACATTTCCCGTGTATCCTGCTTTTCCCACTGAAAAGGCGTAAACGGCTTCGGGATAAACATCGACGTTGAAACGATGATTTCGAGCCGGCGTTTCCGCTGTCCGGTTCGGGCGGTGACTTCAAAATAGAGCTTCTCTATTTTTCCGGCCATGTCCGCGATACCTAAAACATCCTCCATAGTCTCTGTCGGCAGGCCGAGCATAAAATAAAGCTTCACGCGGCTCCAGCCGCCCTCAAACGCCAGCTCGAGAGCGGAAAAGATATCCTCCTCGGAAATGCCCTTATTGATGACATCGCGGAGGCGCTGGGTTCCGGCCTCCGGCGCAAACGTCAGACCGGTCTTTCGGGTGTCCGACACCTTCTCCATCAAGCCGATCGAAAACGAGTCAACGCGCATCGACGGCAGCGAAAGGCTCGTATGCCGCTCTCCGAACGGTTTGATCAAGGCGTCGACCAGCGGCTTGAGCTGAGAATAATCGCCGGTCGAAAGCGACAGCATACCCAATTCATCGCGGCCCGTGTTCTTTTCGAGTTCAAACGCCTGACGAATCAATGTATCCGCATTTTTCTCGCGAACCGGCCGATAAAGAAAGCCGGCCTGGCAGAATCGACAGCCTCGTCCGCAGCCGCGAAAAAGCTCCATATAGGATCGGTCGTGAACAATTTTCGTATGCGGTACGATCGGGTCGGTCGGAAAATATGCCGAGTCCAGATCCCCGATGATACGTTTGCGGATCTTCTCGGGTGCCGACGGATGGTTCAGACGAACCGCTTCAATCGTGCCGTCCGGTCGATAGGTCACGTCATAGAGCGACGGAACATAGACGCCGGATATTCCGGCCGCTTTTTCCAGAAGCATTCGGCGGGTCATCGATGCACCTGTCTGTTCCGGCCTTCCGGGAGTCATCCGCACTTCCGCTTGTTGAGAATTCTTGTACTCGTGAATCAAATCCATCAATTCGACCAGCACTTCCTCCGCCTCACCGATGACAATCATGTCAAAATAATCGGCTACCGGCTCCGAATTATAAACGACCGGTCCGCCCGCAATGACAATCGGATGACCCTCGTTCCGATGCGATGAAAGAAAAGGAATGCCCGAAAGATCGAGCATCTGCAGTATATTCGTGTAACACATCTCGTATTGAAGCGAAAACCCCACGACGTCGAACTCAGATAGCGGCGTCTGCGTCTCCAAGGAACACAGCGGGATACTGCGATCCCTCATGATTCGATCCATGTCCTTCCAAGGAGAAAACGCCCGCTCACAATACACATACGGAATCTCGTTCAGCAGGTGATAGAGAATAATCAGTGCCAGATTGCTCATTCCGATTTCATAGATATCCGGAAAGCAATACGCAAAGCGCACCCGGTCGGTGCGGCCGTCCTTTTCGAGCTGCCGGAGCACTTCTTCTTTCCTGACGGCACCCCATTCCCCGCCGACATATCGGGCCGGGCTTTCGACGCGCAATAAATCGGCCCGTTCGATACGGTTTACGGGGAAGCTATTCATGATCTCTTCCCCCTTCCCGCACGATACGGATCAATTCCGCCACCTTATCCCGGTCCTTATAGCCGTCGGTCTCGACCGAGCCGGACACATCGACGGCATAAGGGGAGAAGTATTCAATCGCCTGCCTTATGTTGTGAGCACCAATGCCACCGGCGACAATAATCCTCGGATTTCTCGCGCGAAGGATATCCGCCGCTGCTCTTCCCGCTTGCCACGGGAACGGGACACCTGAGCCGCCGTCTTTCTTGTCCGTTACCACATCGAAAAGCAACGCGTCGAACGATTCAACGGGCGGGTACCCGACCATTCGCTCTAAGACGTCCGAAGCGTCCGTCGCCCCGAGCGGCACCGCGATTCGTTGCCAGATTTCTATTTTCCGGTCGGAAGCCTTCCGAAGAGCATGAATCAAATGTCCAAAATACACTTTCGCGGTATCGAAGTGCAGCTGTACGACGTCAAGTCCGACCTCATGGGCTGTCGCTGCGATCTCATCCGGTGAAGAATCGACAAACACGCCGACCCTCCGGATCCCCGGATTCAAGGACTTCGCGATTTCCGC
>CAYGIB010000046.1:0-9397 GCA_964349735.1 uncultured Oscillospiraceae bacterium
TCCGTGCTGAACGGGGATATCCAAATAATGCATAATCTTGGGATTCTGCTTCATTTCCTCAATCAGCTCATCGGTTATGCCGTCTATGTATGCATACATAATGCGAACGGAATGCACTCCTTCAATGGAAGACAACGCGCGCAAGAGTTCCGGCAACCTGATATTACCGTACAGGTCCTTGCCGTAAGAAGTAGTATCTTGAGCCGTAAGAATGATTTCACCAAAACCTTTACGTGCAAGATATTCGGCTTCGGCAATGATATCTTCGAAAGGCCTGGATCGAAAAGGACCGCGAATCAGTGGTATGGCACAGTAGGCGCACGAATTCGAGCATCCCTCTGCGATTTTCAGCCAAGCGTACGGAAAGGTAGAAACTTTACGATCCCATTTGAGGTGCGAAAGTCCGCCAGCTTCGGTAACGCATGATTTGATTGGCTCTCCCGAATTCTCCAGAAGACTCCTGATAACGCGGGCAATATCCTGATAGTGTGCGGTACCCAGTACAGCGTCCACCTCGGGAAGCTCCGACAGGATTTCGTCGGGGTATCGCTGTGACAGACATCCGGTAACAACAATATTGGATACTTTGCCCTTAGGGCTTTTAAATTCGGAAGCCTCAAGAATCATATCAATTGCTTCCTTTTTGGCCTGCTCAATAAATCCGCAGGTGTTGATCACGATGATATCCGCAAGGTCAAAAGATGGAACAAGTATGAATCCTTCGATTTCCAGGATGGAAGACATACATTCCGCATCCACCAAATTCTTGGAGCAACCCAGTGTTACTAATGACACCTTCACGGCAGTTTCTTGTTTCGACATCATAGCTCCTTAATCGAGATGAACCTTATACTACTTCTATAAAAAATTTGCTCAGGGCGTACGAAACGAGATCATATGAGAATCCGCGTCTTACTAACAGACGTGTTGTTCGGGCAAGGGTCGGTCGGAAATCCTCTCGACTTAATTCGACGGGCCCTTCCGTCTTAAAACTACATCGAAGAAAATCAATAATTGTAACGGAATCGGGCGGGAAAGTCGGAATAACTCTTTCGGCAACCTCTGACGGAACTCCCCTTTCCAACAATCGGGCAAACAGATGAATTCGGCCTTCGGCTCTGGTCCCTGTTCTGGATAGAAGAATTGAACGGGCGACTCTCTCGTCATCAATATATCCGTCTTCAATCAAGTCGGATACGACAAGCGAGCTGATTTCACGCGAGTATCCCTTATTCAGTAAAGCGTTCGTCACTCTTCCGCTTGACTTTTTCGAAATACCGATAAAATCAACAGCCGACCTTCTGGCTGTTTCCAGTTGTTGATCCGTCTCTTTATCGACCTGAATCAGCCCCCAAATCATAAGTCTTTCCAGTTATACAACGACTAGATTGACTGGAATTTAATACTCGGATTTATATATCGATTCCGAGTATCTCGGAATCTAATGATATGTCGCTTTGTTCTTCGGTATCATTTGCGTCGCTTGCGACGGATGAAGAGTTGCCGCGGATGGCGGCTTCGATTTCATCACGTATATCCGAATTATCCTTAAGAAATACTCGTGCGTTATCTCTGCCTTGACCAATACGCTCTCCCTTATACGAGAACCAGGATCCGCTCTTCTCTACAATATCCTTACCGACGGCAAGATCCAAGATGCACCCTTCTTTGGAAATTCCTTCTCCGTAAATGATATCAAACTCAGCCTCTTTAAACGGTGGTGCAACCTTGTTTTTAACCACTTTCACACGAGTGTGATTTCCGATGATTTCACTTCCGATACGAAGACTTTCGGTACGGCGGACATCCAAGCGAACCGATGCGTAAAACTTCAGTGCACGTCCTCCCGGCGTAGTTTCCGGATTGCCGAACATGATACCGATTTTTTCACGAAGCTGGTTGATGAAGATACAAACCGTACTTGATTTGCTGATGACGCCGGCCAGTTTGCGCAGCGCCTGCGACATCATTCTGGCTTGCAGGCCAACATGGGTGTCTCCCATCTCTCCGTCAATTTCAGCCTTGGGCACCAGTGCTGCGACTGAGTCGACAACCACTACGTCTACCGCTCCGCTCCGAACCAGAGCCTCTGTGATTTCCAATGCCTGCTCTCCGGTATCCGGCTGAGAAACAATTAAGTCGTCGATATTCACACCGATTCTACTGGCATAAGTAGGATCAAGCGCATGCTCCGCATCGATAAAGGCTGCGGTTCCGCCCGCCTTCTGGGCTTCGGCTACAATATGCAGGGCGACTGTGGTCTTACCGGAAGACTCCGGCCCGTATATTTCCACGACTCGCCCTTTGGGAATTCCGCCGACTCCCAGAGCTATATCCAGAGAAAGCGCGCCGGTGGGAATGACTTCAACCTGCACGTTGACGCGGTCACCCAACTTCATAATCGCACCCTTTCCGAATTGCTTCTCTATCTGTAGCAATGCGGAATCGAGAGCTCTTTCTCTCTCGGTGTTTGATTTCTGAGATATTTCCTGTTCAGACTTCCCCGGAGCTTTATTTACCTTAGCCATGAGTCCCTCCTTAGCGAACATACGTTCTTGTTGATTACAATTATACGTATAGTTTATCAGTGAGTCAATTGATTTTCACATTTCTTTTCGACAATCGATGCGATTATCTGCTACCGATCTCATCATTCATCCGGAAGTTGTTTCCTGAGAAATCGTCTCTGCACTCGACGGACAAAGGATTGAAGTTCAGGCATCTTTAGCAGAGCTGCGCAACTTAAGTAAACGATCAGTCCGACGGTTCCCTTTACGGTAACAAGCAAAATTTCTGTCATCTTACCGGTCGGACTGTAATCGAACCGATTCATAAAGAACAGTACGACCACCAGAGATAGCAGGCATATAGCCGCCTTTATTGAAAATGACAAAATCCCCGTCGGAACTAAATCTCGGTATTGTCTATAATTAAGAACCAGAAACAAAGCGGATATTAAGCTGGCAAGCGAATAGGAGAGAGTCAAATATATAGGATTAGAATTAGGATTTACAATAATCAGCACAAAGTTACCGGCCAATACGACCACAAGGCTAATTAACCCCGAAAACAGAGGCATTTTAGTTTTCCCGATTGCGTAATATGCTTGATTGTATATGAAAATGACGGTATGGATGATTACGGCGGCCGAATAACCAAGCAAGAGATGAGAGGTGTTCAGTATGCGCTCCGCGGAATAATTACTGTTCCATCGAAAAACAGCTGCGATGATATCTGTGGGCATCATAATCAGAAAACCGGTCATCGGAATTGTCATAAACAAAGCGTTTCGAAGAGATGATGACAAGAGATTCGATGCGAGCTGTGATTTCCCCGCTGCGAAATGTCCCGCCAGAGACGGTAGCATTACGGTTCCGACACCGACAGCAAATATCCCATAGGGCAATTGCCACAAGGTTACCGCATTGCGAATTGGAAATTGAAGGTTCTCAGGCAAGTAATTGGCAAACCAACTGATTATAATCGTATTCAGCTGAATAATGGCGGAAGAAACAAGTATCGGTATTGCGAGGCGAAACAACGAACGGAAGCCGGAATCATGAGTATGGAGACTGAAATGAAACTTGCGAAGATATTTATTTCCCACTGCCAGCTGAAAAAGAAAATACAACAAAGCAGCGATCATAATTCCGATAATCGTGCGATATAAAGCGCTATCGCTCGGTCCGCCCCACAGAATAATGGCAAGAAGAACAAAAATGTTATATACGGCCGGCCCCATCGAGGTTGCGGTAAACTTCTTATATGCGTTGAGGATTCCAATTGAAAAAGCGGCCAGCATCATAAAGAAAATCTGCGGGAACAGTATTCTTGCCGCTTTTGCCGCAATCATTACCGTCTCAAGCTTTTCTGGGTTGGAAAAAAACAAAGGGTAAACGGTTTCGGAAAGAAGGATGCCGGCTATCACGGTAATTCCCATTACAACTGCAGCGATGCTGATAAATATGCTCGCGCTCCGAAGACCCCTCTTCTCATCGCCCAGTTGAAGCGAGCGAGCTAACGATGGGGTGATTGCCGCTTGAATGGCTCCGCCGACCAAGAGTTGATAAACAAAATCCGGAATCAAAAACGCGAGCGCAAAAGCCTCTTGCAAGTCACTGGAGAATTTACTTGAAACGAGCATTTCCCGGATAAAACCGGTGGATCGGGAAAGGATCAATCCAACAATAACCAGAAAGGTTGCAAACGCGAAGCCCTTCTCGCGCGGCTGCTCGGAAAGGTTCGGAGAGATATCTTCAATTTGTGAAGCTTCGCGGCTCATTGGAGCCTCTTACGAATCATATTGAACGCGTGGAGGACCGATACCCGACGGACTCGCATACGGTTGCCGGAAAGGTTAATTTCGGACACTTCGGTGCCTTCCTTATCCGCGAGCGCCAAGTAAACGAGGCCGACCGGTTTGTTGGTACCGTATGCGGTCGGTCCGGCGATTCCGGTAATGGACACCGCAATGTCCGTATTCAGGAGCTTTCTGCAACCGACGGCCATCTGTTCCGCACATTCGCGGCTTACCGACCCCATGTCTGCGAGCACCTCCCGCGTCACGCCGAGGAGCTGCTCCTTGACTCGGTTATCGTAAGCAACAATACTGCCTGTCAAGACCTTCGAGGAACCGGGGACATCGACGAATTCAGATGAAGCCATACCGGCGGTACAGCTCTCTGCAAACGAGAGCGTCATTCCGCGAGCGTCGAGAAGATCGAAAACAACTTCTTTTAAACCCCGTTGCCCCACCTCGTAAATATAGTCACCGAAGCGGTCTCTGAAAATTTCCACAAGAGGAGATATCAGGTCTTCCTCCCGGTCCGGTTCAATCCTTTGTGTGATCCGGAAGAGGCATTCTCCCTCGGATGCATAAGGAGCAATGGTCGGATTGGTCTGAGCATCGATCAGGTCCTTCACGCGCTCCTCGGCGGATGACTCACCGATCCCGTAAAGTCGTACGAATTCAGTGCGAAAACGCGCGGAATTGTGCTTTTCGAGAAAGGGCCGCACTTGTTCCATAAAGATCGGACGCATTTCGGAAGGAGGCCCCGGCAGAAGAATCAGATATGCCCGGTGTTCCGTATCCTCCGGGCTTTCAGCGTCGCAGAGAAACATGGCGCCGGGGGCTGTACCGTTCTTATTGATGAAGACGGTAGCATCAGCGGGCATCATGGCCTGCTTCTTGTTACTTTGCGGCATATTTCTGCAAATGCGCTGGTAGAAGTGTTTAATATTATCAAAGCTCTCGTTGTGCAGTTCCAGTTTCTTACCGGCAACCCCGGCGGCGGCTTCCATCGTGATATCGTCGGAGGTCGGTCCGAGCCCGCCGGTCATGACGACCAGGTCCGCGCGTTTCGCGCTCGCGATAATCTGTTCGCGAAGTCGTTCCATATTGTCGCCGATCACGATCTGGCGATAGGAAGAAATACCCAGAGAAACAAGCTCGGAAGCCAGAAAATTGGCGTTCGAGTTGATCACCTGTCCCATCAGGAGCTCGGTGCCCACACAGATAATCTCGGCGGTACGGATGGTTGGCGCGCTGTTCATAAGTCGGCCTCCTTTAAGACAATGTTTCGATATGCCTGAAGAGTATTTTGCATTAAAAGTGTTGTGGTCATTACCCCTACTCCGCCGGGTACGGGCGTGATCGCCCCGGCGATTTCCGAAGCTTCTTCGAAAAGTACGTCTCCCCTAACCTTGTTATCGGCATCCCGGTTGATTCCTACGTCGATAACAACAGCACCCTTTTGAATGAAATCGCCCGTTACAAAACCACATTTACCGATAGCCGCAACCAGAATATCAGCTTGACGGCAGATTTCCTTGAGATTTCTTGTTTTCGAATGTGTTACCGTTACGGTTGCGTTCTCGTTGAGCATCAGTGCGGCAAGCGGCTTGCCGACAATATTGCTCCTTCCGATAATCACACAGTGTTTGCCTTGGATTTCAATTCCGGAGCGCTTCAGCATCTCCACACAGCCGAGCGGAGTGCAAGGCACGAGACACTCCTTTCCCATGGAAAGCAGTCCCTTATTGATCGGATGAAAGCCATCGATATCCTTATGAGAAGATATGGATGAGATAACCGAAAATTCATCCAAATGAGCGGGTAACGGCAGTTGGCAAAGAATTCCGTGAACGTTCTTGTCCTTATTCAGCTGATCGATTAAACCGAGAAGCTCTGCTTCGGATGTATCCTTTTCGAGCATATATCCGAAGGAACGAATACCGACTTCCTCGCATATCCGTCTCTTGTTCCGAACATAAATGGACGATCCCGGGTCATCGCCGACGAGAATGACTGCCAAGCCGGGCGGTATGAAGTCGGGGTTACCTTCGTTTGCACGAATGAGATCATCGATCTCACTCTGGATACGCTCGCGAATTCGAGCGGAGATTTCTTTACCGGAAATAATGGTTGCGGGCATGCTAATCTCCCTTTCTCGCTTGAATTTCCAGCCATTGAGTCTGGGTAATTAATAATTTTCTCGGTTTGCTCCCCTCAAAGGGACCAATGTAACCCTTCTCCTGCATAACATCAATCAGACGGGCGGCTCGGGGGTAACCAATATTCATTCGTCTTTGTAAAATGGATACGGAAGCGGCACCTGCCATCAGTACGATATCGATTGCCTGAGGGAGCAGTTCATCGTCTTCCCCTTTGGAATGGATCAATTCTCCGGAAGGTCCGGATGACGCAGACACAATGGCCTGTGCCGTCTCCGGGTCAAAGGTTCCCATGTTCTGAGCCTTCAGATATTCGATGACGGCTTCGACCTCTCCGTCGGAAACAAAAGCGCCCTGACCGCGCTGCGGCTTGGCCATGCTTTGCGGATAATAGAGCATGTCGCCGCGTCCGAGAAGCTTCTCCGCGCCGCCCATGTCGAGAATCGTTCGGCTATCCACCTGCGATGACACCGCAAACGCGATACGCGACGGGATATTCGCCTTGATAACGCCGGTAATGACATCGACGGATGGACGCTGCGTTGCAATTAATAGGTGTATACCGGCTGCACGGGCCATCGCTGTCAGTCTGGCGATCGCCTCTTCCACTTCCTTCGAAGCGACCTGCATCAAATCGGCAAGCTCGTCGATAACGATGAGAATCAAAGGTACGGCCGGTTCGCGGTTGATTTTCAGCACTTCGTTGTATCCTCTATAATCGCGAACACTCGCCTCCGCAAAAAGAGCATATCTGCGGGTCATCTCCCCTACCGCCCAATTCAAAGTGTTTGCTGCCTTCTTGGGATCGGTGACTACGGGTGCCAGGAGGTGTGGAATCCCGTTATACATCGATAATTCGACCACCTTGGGGTCAATCATAATCAATTTCACTTCGGCGGGTGTCGCCTTGCACAAAATGCTTATCAAAATAGCATTGATACAGACAGATTTACCCGAGCCGGTGGCTCCCGCGATCAGGAGATGCGGCATTGTCGTTAAGTCGCAAAAAATCGGGTTGCCCGGTATGTCTCTGCCCAGTGCAACGGCCAGAGGGGACTCCAGTTTGCGAAAAGAAGGCGAATCGATCAAACTTCGCAGGGATACCGGGACGGTTTCGGCATTCGGAATTTCAATACCAATGGCTGACTTTCCGGGAATCGGCGCTTCGATTCGAACACCGACAGAAGCCATCGCCAATGCAAGGTCGTCCGTCAGATTCACGATACGGCTGACCTTGATACCGGGTCCGGGGGACAATTCAAAACGAGTGATCGCCGGGCCGTGGGTTATATTTACAATCGTGGCCTCCACACCGAAGCTGGCCAACGTATCGACAAGCTTTTTCCCCTGAGTAGCAAGAGCATTTTTAGATGAGCGGGCGGCTTCCTCCTGCCTGTCAGCCTTAAGAAGCGCAGGCGGAGCCGTACGGTACGAAGATCTTGGGAATGATGCCTTCGAATTCGCTGATTGATGCTCGGGAACAGGTCTTCTTTCAACTCTCTGTCGTCCGATTCCGGGCTCTTCTTCTCCGACAAGGCCGGTTGAAGAGTGTTTCGGAGACTCAGGCGACGCTTGACCTTGATATTCGGAACCGTTTACGTCGATTCTCTTAATCGGAATGTGATCGACAATACGAGACGAGGTTCCGGACGAATTCACCCGAATATCCAACCAAGTGGATTCCTTTTTTGTGCGAAGAAAATCAGGCATCTCGGTAATATGCGGATCCGTACCCACCGGAATCGGCTCGGCCGCCTCACGGATGAAGTCGGTATGAACCTTCTTGTCCACTGGAGCCCGGTTGGGAAGCTGTGAGGGTTCCGGAACGGGCGGCTTATTCAGATCGACATCAAAAGGAGTATCTCCGCAGCGATAAGAGGATGCCGTCATCGGTGCATCCGTTCCGGCCAAGTCGATGAATCCCGGGTGTTTCTCATACGATATCTCGTCAAAAGGAGAATAATCGACCGCATATGTAGGGGTAATGATCTCTTCGGAAGAATCCGATGAACCGGTATCCCCTCCGAATCGACCGCCGAGACGCATGGATTCTCTTCCGTTACGGATTGCATCGGACGCTCGTTGAGTCGTCGCGCGAATGGCTTCAGCGGTCTTTGTTGCGGTACGGGATAGTGACACATTGAAGATCACGATGATCTGAGCCAAGGTAAATGCTGAAATGATAATGATTGCTCCGGCCTTGGCTGCCAGAAGGCGCAGAGACAAAGCGAATGACCCGCCAATCACGCCGCCCGTAAGAAGCATATCACCGGAGCTTCCGCCGATTACAGATGAGTCGATGCCCGATCTCCAAAGTACAGACAGCGCGCTGCTGGCCAGGGCTTGGTTTCCGGTAGAGTCCAAACATAGAATGCGAATACGTTCCGGATCGACCGTTATTACGGCCATGAGCGTGGAAGCGCACATAAGGAGCATTAAGACGGACCGGACGCGGAAAGGTGCGACGTTCTGCCTTTTTTCGAGAAAATAGTCGATGGATGCATAGATGAGCAGAACCGGAAGAGCATATGCGGCGATGCCGATAAGCCCTTTGCCGAAAGCGCGCAGAACCTCTCCAAGGATTCCCGTCGCAGAGGCAGGCAGATAATACGAGATGCCGAAGACAACCGCGAAAGCGAAGTAAATGACTCCCGTCACTTCCTTCCTGAAATTGAATGGCTTCGACTCGTCTAAACTCAAATTCCAAGCCTCCTCGCCGTTTTGAGTAATGCCGCAATTGTTTTGGCATCCTTAATTTCTCCGGCGTCGATATGATTCAAAAGGACTTTGATCGGGATACGATGCACATTGATGTACTCACCGGCATCCGGGTTCGAATTTCCGCGAACCAAGCCGGTGGCAAGAAAGAGGTGCAAAAGCTCCGAGCAATATCCCGGGGTCGGAGCGACAACTCCCAAACTCTCGATATGATTCGCCTCAAGAC
>CAYGIB010000046.1:9407-11542 GCA_964349735.1 uncultured Oscillospiraceae bacterium
GTTCGAGTTTTCCGGCGGGAATCTCCAGCATGACCTTCTGAAAAGCAAAGCGAAACTGGCGAACCATGTAGACGTTGCCCTGGTCGTCAATCGGCACGATGGCGGCTCCGCCGTTATGCCGAACAATCTCGCGTCGGGCCGTATTACCGTCGTGTAAAAGGACTCCAGCGACTTCAACCGAAAAAACATGCCCTTCATAAGCCGTTATGCATGATATTTGCTTTTCAACCATCTCGTTTTCTTCGAAAGCTTCGCCGTTATCGCTGACAAGAAAGGGTTGATCGGGATTTTCCGGTGTTATCATGTCCGATCTAATCATGCTCGTTCCTTTCGATGACCCGGTAATCGGCGGCTCTCGCCGTTGCGAGCGAATCGCAGCGCTCATTATATTCGTGGCCGGAATGGCCTTTGACTTTGATCCATTCAATTTGATGAATCATGGATAATCGATCCAGCTCCTGCCACAGATCCAGATTGCTGACAATCTGGCGCGTGCTGTTTTTCCAACCGTTCCTCTTCCAAGTGTCCAGCCATCCGAGTCTAAAAGCATTAACAAGATACGCACTGTCGCTGTATAAACACACGTTGCACGGTGTCTTCAGCTTTCCGAGAGCCTCGATTGCGGCTTTCAGTTCCATTCTGTTGTTGGTCGTTGACTCCTCGCCTCCCGAGAGCTCTTTCTCTACTTGTGCCGATACCAATACGGCGCCCCATCCGCCCGGACCGGGATTCCCCGAGCAAGCGCCGTCCGTATATATGCGGACCTCCGGCCGGTTGCTCACTTCGTTCCTCCGGTCATTTTAATTCTTTTCTGAGCCGCGGCGTCGACCGCCTCATGAATTGCGGAACGGAATCCGTTCTTTTCGAGGCTCATTACGCCTTCAATGGTCGTACCGCCGGGGGAACATACCTGATCCTTTAGAACGGCAGGGTGAAGTCCGGTCTCGATGACCAGCTTCCCGGATCCGTATACCGTCATTGCCGCAATCTCGTACGCTACATTGCGAGAAATTCCCAGTTTAACGGCCGCATCTGCGAGCGCCTCAATGAATAACATGACATATGCCGGGCCGGTGCCGGAAACGGAGCCGATCGCATCGAGCGTTTGCTCATCACAGGGAATCACCATGCCGCAAGTCTTAAACATGCTGACAATTTGCTCCTGCTGCTTATCGCCAATATTTTCAAAGCAAATCGCGCTGACACCGGCACCTGCCAGGGCAGGCGTATTCGGCATGACTCGAACGACCGGTGCGCTCTTTTTCAGGAATCCTTGGATTTGCGAGACTGAAATGGCGGCCGCTACGGAAATCACGACCGTCGATATGCTCAAGCGATGGGAAATTCCTTCCATCGTCTGATTGAAAACCTGCGGTTTCACGGAAATCAGCACATAATCCGCCTTATCGACCGCTTCGATCGCACTTTCTTTTAACTCGCAGCCGGTCTTTTTCGAAAAAGCGGCGGCTTTATTCTCGTCAATATCATACAGCCTGATTTCATTCGGCTTAAGGACACCCTTGCGCAAAAAACCGGTGACGAGCGCCTGGCCCATATTCCCTGTCCCAATTACGGCTAGAATCACTTTGGAGTCCTCCTTGCATTTAAGAAATGATTACAAAAAACTTCATAATCACCCAAGAAAAATGATATCATTCAACTTGACACGATGCAAACCGTCTATTACACTTGTGAATGTTTCATTTGCGTAACAATCGATGCTCTGAAACACTGATTATAGGGGAGTGGCTCAACGGTAGAGCAGCGGTCTCCAAAACCGCTGGTTGCGTGTTCGAATCGCGTCTCCCCTGCCAGGAAATAACCTGAGACTTTGAAGGTCTCAGGTTTTTTCGTTTGGACCCCTAATAATTGGTCTGCAATTATCTCTCCGGGTCACATCGATTAATAACGATCACTAACCCGTTTATATGTAATATAGGCGATGACAGCGATTCCGGCGATAATAGCAACTGCAAACGATGCGATAATCCATGTTCTGTCGGTATCGCTCTTTTCGACGATCAGCATTTTATCAATCACCGGGGTCTTTGTGGCCATGTCGAGATCATTTTGTGAGAAGTCGGAGGATTCTGTAGAGGTCGGATTATCAGTCGGCTCCGCGGTAGGTCGAATAT
>CAYGIB010000047.1:0-11087 GCA_964349735.1 uncultured Oscillospiraceae bacterium
TTATCTCGCTGCAGCAGCCGCAACTGTTTTCCGCAATCGATTGACAGATGTCCTTACCGTTCACGCGAATCGTAGGCGAAGATAAAAACTTGTTTTGCGATGCAATTTCGGCTGTCTTCATCTCTATTTTGTTATATTCAACTTCAAACCCGGCCATTTCGAGTGCCGGGGTATGCGTCATCATGACCTCGTCCAGTACGTTATCGGTTCCGATACATCGGTCACAGGTCTTAAGGTCGAGATAGAGATACTCAACAACTACCTTTCTAACCTCTGCGTCCTCGCTACAAGAACAGCAGGATTCATCCTCTGTTTCTTGTTCTCCGTTGGGTGGACTCCAGCCTGTATCCTCGCCCACATACGTGATTGCACCAACCGGACAACGGTTGCCGCAGCCGTGACAATGATCGACACACGCTTCCGGGTAGTTCACAACCGGGGACGGGGCTTTGGATGGGTCATATACACCGTGAGGACACTTTGAAATACAGGTGCCACATTCAGTACAGAGAAGATAGTCAATAACCGGATACCACGTCTTAGCCATTCTTTGATTTCTCCTATACTATAAATGCTTGAAAAGCGTTAAATAGATAACCGATGATGATAATACCCAGAGTGCAAATAGCGATGAACAGAGCCAGAAGCCTCGGTTTTACCGCCTTGCGCAGCATAATCATGGACGGCAGCGAAAGGGTGGTGACCGCCATCATGAAGGCGAGTATTGTGCCGAGCTGAGCACCTTTCGAGAACAAAGCTTCCGCGATGGGGATCGTACCGAAAATGTCGGCATACATCGGAACGCCGAGGAGTGTAGCCAGTATCACTCCGAAGGGGTTCTTGTTGCCAAGTACCGTTGTCACCCACTCCTCCGGTATCCAGTTGTGAATGATCGCTCCGATGCCAACGCCGATGAGGATGTACGGCAAAACCTTCTTGAAGGTTGAAAGCATTTGATCCCTGGCATAAACCAGTCTTTCTTTTCTGGTTAAATCCGGAGATTCAATATCCACACTGCCGGCCGAAAGAATGAAGCTTTCGACATACTTTTCCATTCGAAGCTTTTCAATCAAGGTGCCGCCGAGAACCGCAATAATTAAACCGACGATCACATAAACAACCGCAACCTTTCCTCCGAAAATGCTCATCAGCAGGACAAGGGAGCCCAGATCGACCATCGGCGATGAGATGAGAAAAGAAAAGGTAACGCCCAACGGAAGACCCGCAGAGGTAAACCCGATGAAGAGCGGTATCGATGAGCATGAGCAGAAAGGTGTCACCGTTCCAAGCAGCGCTGCTAACACATTCGCACCAATGCCTCGAAAACGCCCCAATATCTTCCTGCTTCGTTCAGGGGGAAAGAAGCTTTGAATATAACTGATAATGAAAATCAGGAAGCATAAAAGTACGATGATTTTAATAACGTCGTATACGAAAAACTGAAGACTTCCAACCCATTGATTATTTAAGTCAAGACCCAAGGCTGATAATCCATTGCCAATAAGTTCATTCAGCCATTTCATTCCAAGTATTTGATTTTGAAAAAAATCCCAGATTGATGTAATCACTTGCATTATTTTAGTGCCTCACTTCCGGGATAATGACCGCTTGCATTTCGCTGCAGAAGCAATTTCCGGTGACCGTAGCCGCTGCTGTAATGTCCTTAAGCAGTTCCATGGCCTCCGCACTGCCCGTATCGCTGATTTTGTAATGGGTCCACTTGCCCTCTTGTCTGCTTTCAACAATGCCGGACTCGACCAGTACCTTCATGTGGTAGGAAATGGAAGACTGCCCGATATCCAAATCCTCTATAAGCTTACACGTGCACTTTTCGCCGCTCCGTAAGAGTTCAATAATTTGGAGACGATGAACATCGCAGAAAGCCCTGAAAACCCTTGCCTGATTCTCATAATCGGGTATCATACATCCACCTCAAATCAAAATTTGTCGATATAACAAAGTATGCGCGTCATATCAAGATTTGTCAATATGACATTTCAAAAACTCAGTTCTTCTCAAAGTCGGATAATCAATGGCGCTCTGCAGGTTCATAAATTTAGTTTCCCGCTTCCGCTTTTTCTGCAGATATAAACTAAGCCGTTACGCGGGAGATTGATGATCAGGCCATTATGAGGGTGGGGCAGGTCACCGACGAGAAAAATGTAAATATAGAGAAAAAATAAATTTCGACTATAATTAAAGGATAGAACTCCATAACTGTTGCATCGGCAGCATCAAAATCTGTTTTCAGCCTACATGTTCATAGAAGGACGCCGCGAATCGGAGGGGGATAGAATATGTACTGTTTGCACTGCGGATCGGAAGTACCGGAAAAAGCTCTTTTTTGCATGACGTGCGGAGGCAAAATAGAGCCTCTTACAGCTCCGGAGGAAAGCGTTGCACCCGGCTCAAAATCCTCTCATAGCCTTCCTGCGCCGAAAGGACGAAGGATTGCCATCATTGTTGGGATTGTCGCGGCCTCCGTGATATTACTGGGCGCATTGATTTTTGGCGGCCTGTCCCTGTTTGCATGGCTGCAAAATATCGATCTCAAAACTTCCAATGAAAATACCCCTACATCCGAAATGTCTGTCACGGATGAAACCGGTGTTTCAGATTCCGCGGCAGTCAGTGATACGGAGGTCAGTGAGACAGAGGTCACCGTCGCAACATTATCCCAAAATGAAATAGATACCGCTACTTTCACCCAATACATCGCGGATACGCTGGTTCCCGCATACGGAACGGCCAATTTGGACATGTTCCTTTTAGACTGTTCCTGGTGGGCCGGATTCATGGATCTTAGAGAATTCATGCCAAATGACCGGAAGGGCATCGTCAGCACCCACTTGGAGGACTTAAACGGTGACGGAAATCTGGAATTGCTGGTGGTCATCGCAGGGACGTTTGCCACCGCCGAAGTGCATACGAATGATTATGACGACTATGTATATGAGACACACTATGACGGAGTGGAGATCAAGGTCTTTACCATTTCCGGCGGCACGGTGCAGGAGATGCTCTGTGACAATCGCGAAATGAAATATTCAGATGTTTTCATGTATGCGCAAGACGAGTCCGTGCAGGTTTCAGTATTGGATAACAGCGGCGTTAAGTACATTTATGTCTATAAATACAGCCTGCCGGTCAGTGAACAATCCTCCGAACGGTTCCTGCATGATATTTATCAGGTAACAAACACAGGCATACATTGCGTCAAATCAATGATTACGATAAACGGCATCATTTATAACGGGCTGGATGCAACTTCTGTCTTCAGCAACGGAACGGAGACCTTCAGCATCTGGAGCGGAGACAGTATCGGCGACTACTATCATACGATCCGGGGGAATCTTACGCCGTACGGGTTGGATTGTTCCTTCATGGATGCATATTACGATGTGATTCAGGTTGATACGGAATGGAACCAAACATTTTCGCGCGGAATGAATCACTCGTACACACCGCTTTCCGCACTGATATCCAATATCCAGGTCATTGCGATGGCCGGAGGAGACTGCGAGTATGACCCGGATCACGGTGTGACGACCCAGAGCTATTTCCTGCTCAATCTCACAGCCGGACCTCTCGCTCAGACGGTTCGGGTGATTCCATTTTCCAATGCACAGGTCGAGTCAGCGGTTACCGTTATACGGGATCTCTGGACACAGGACCGAAATAATATCGCCGCAAATCTCTATACCATTGCAACAGTAGCTCCGGGCATTGTATCCTACCATAACGGAACCGAGATCGTGATGATTGAGATTGCCGGAGGGACGGGTGGGATTCCGTATGCTAGAACCTATGAGTATGTGGGCGGCCAATTGATTTTTGCATTCCTTGACAGCCCGGGCACGGGTCCGGACCAACGACTGTATTTTGATAACAATATCCTTTTCAGATGGCGCTTCACGGACGGAACCATCCCTGCGGTCAATTATGATAATGCCGTAGCTTATGCAAAATTCATCAAATGGGAGAGAAAAGCACTCGAGGAGGGACTTCTGGTGCTGACCCAGGCGAACTGACCGGTCTGGTGACGCTTGAAAATTTTTATCATTTTCGAAAATTATTCCTGCTTCCGTGCATGCTTGATTCATTCGAAAATGCATCAACGAAACAACTCAATATAATTCTCTGAAGCCACTTTATGTACTGTAGAACGTTGCTTCTCGGATAGACGATCATAAACCTCTTTTAACTTACTCCTGTGGTCGTTACTTTGCTGAATATGAACCAAGAGCTCTTTTACGGCTCCAATATCTTTTTGCTTTTTACTTGCCGGCATACGCTCCGGATTGGCCATTATTTTCTGTAACACATATGCTGACGGCTCAGGTATGGTGATCTTATATCCTTTCCTTTCAACTTCACATGCAAAGTCATAAAAAATATTAATCTCTCGCAAACCTTCCGATTGAATACCCAATGCCCTGATCGGATATGGACCTTTTTCTCCGGATCCCAAAACACGGGTAAGAAATTCCACCTCCAGCAATCCTTCTTTATAAAATCTTGATACTCTCGTATAAGGGTCTTCTGAATAGAGAAAACCATGTTCCTTCAATTTTGATATCAAGGGAACCTTTTCCGTTGGGATAGAAATATTCCGATAGAAAAAATCAACATCTCTCGTCCTAATGTTGGGGATAAAATGAGTGTCAAACAAAACGGGAAACAAATACTCCGCTCAACTTCCAATAACCATAACATGCTGCAATATCCCAACTTCACCCAACGCCTGAATGGTTTCCCAGAATGCGGCTTCCTGTTCTCGGTGCATGATTTGGCCTCCTATTTCAAGGCTTTTCGGATTTCCTTCTCTTCTTGATTCAAATCTCTAATAACCCCCTCCAAATACTTCCGCTTCTTTATTTGCTCTTCCAGTGTGTCAATTATTGTATTATTCTTATTTCCCAAATACTTGGAAACCACTTCATTCTCTTCTCGAAATTTCAGATAGTAATACTCTTGCTTCCCGATTTCTCTAAGCTGTATGGAACCCTTGGGCAGTTCTTGAAGTTCATCTTCATAGCGTTTTTTCATTCTGTTGTTTCTTTCCAGTTCTTCTTCCAAAACACTTCGGATTACCGTCTTCCTTCTCTTTTCCATCTCGACCTCCTTACGCCACAACACCTCGATATTCCGCTCTTTGTGGTGTAAGACTATATTACACTACATTTCGCCTGAAATCAACATCAATGTGGTGTAATTCTCTCGTGCTTAATCTGTCTGCTGAAATGCTTTCAGAAAGTATTAATTGCTGATGCGATCATTTACGCTTTCCATCGGTACATTTGAAGTCAAGCCTCACGAGGCTCTTCCCGTTCGGCAACTCCTTTTCTTCCCTGAGCTCCGCGAGATAACCGATGCCTTCCATCGCCTCGGTGAGGTCCTTCTCGTCGATTGTTCGATGAATAGACTGCAGGTCATCGAAAATATGCTGATACGGTGAGTCGGAAACAAAGAACGAGTCGGTATTTGCTTGGATCACACAGGATACGAATCGAGGCGCGGTCTCCCGGACCGCTTTTCGAAAGCAGTCACACCCGATATATTCGATCAAGAGATTGGCAAGTAGAAGATCCGCCTGTGGTAAGTGACAGGTATCCTTCGATACGTCCGCACAAATCGTCTCCAGTGTTCCCATAAGTTCAGGATAACGGCGACCACAAGCCTCCAGATATTCTGCGTTTATGTCCACAGCGTACACACGCCCGCAAACTCGCGCGTCCACGTGCTCCAGACCGTTTCCGCCCGCGACGCCCAGAATCATAAGCGTCTCTGAGGGATACCGATCCAGCGCTGATTTCATCATCTCGTTAAGTGTCTGAAGCTGAAGCACCGAAGTAAGGCTCATGTGCTTTTCGTAGTCGATTAGCGGAATGGTCTCCCAGGGATTATTCATGGAGTGCTCCCGAGACTTACCCATTCAAAACTTCGCGAATCGCATCTCGCATCATCCGGGAAACTTGGTCAACAGAGTATCCTTGAATGCCGTTTTGTCTGTCATTTTCTGCTTGAAGTAGTTGCTCCTGAAGATGATTTATGCTCGCTTCTATCGAGATAGACTCTGTGCGTTCATCCGTCTTCTCGATAAGGTCGTTATTGAAAATTTCTTTGTTTCCATCACTCTCGTTCATTGAGCAACCTCCCTAATGTTTCCCGAACCGCACCGGACACACCACACGGCATCGGTTGCACTCCGTCGTACCGAATCCGCGAACCGCTCGACGCCCGCAATGCCGCAGACGTCAGCTCCCTCTGCAAAGACGATTTCTCTGATTCTATCTTTCATAGTCCACAACAGCTCTTTTTTCGTCAATCTTCCCGATAAACTCAGCTACCTTCCGGTGCTCCGGGTGAATCTGATACGCATCCAGGTCTTCCGCGCTGTCAAACTCGGAATAAAGGACGATATCGTTCGCAGCCGCGCTTGAGTTGAAATTGAGCCCGACCTCGAGCTTCCGGATGAGGTCAATATTATCGATTAGGGATTCCAGCTTCTCCTTCATAATGATTATGTTTTCCGACTTGTCTTTTCCCTCTGCATATTTCTTTAGCGTCCACATCACAATATGAATAATCATTGGCTTTACCTCCTTCTTTATTATCAACTTACCCTCTCAGTGGCTCATGGTCAACATTTCTCTTGTGGCTATCCTGATTCTTTGAATACCTCATCCAGCAGCATCGTTCCGGATTTTGTCTTAAAAATCTTTTCTCGAACACTGTCCATTGCGGACAGTGTCATATTCTCTTCATAGGCATTGACGAGAAAATCGGCCTCGACCAGGATCTGATGGTCGATGGTATCGATATTGTTATACGTATGATGATGCGCGATCAACCAACAGCAGCGATCGATAATCTCCGGCTCAACTCCAAGTTCACCCAGCAGCTTCTTCGCCTCTGACGGCCCTTCGATTTGTTGATTGTGCCCGGATGCGCTTCCATATTTTTGTTCGCTGATTTTGATGCCGATATCGTGGGTGAGCGCTGCGATTTCAAGCGTTTTCAAGGTTCGCTCATCCAGGCCTTCGAGCTCGCCGATGGCCTTTGCATAGCCGCAGACTTTCACGAAATGGTTGATTCTCCTGGCATCACCTGCATAATATCGAACCATTGCGAGCATGACCCTTGTTGCTGTATCCATAAAGAATATGTCCTTTCTCCTACGGTGCTTCCTAATCAATGATAGCCTTCAAGCCATTATTTGAAAACCACCGTCTGCGTCGCGATATCCGAATACACCTCTGTACCGGTCATTTCCGCGACATGAATAATGCTCGAAAACAGCTGCCCCTCTTGAAGAAAGCGCTCAATCAAATTCTCCCGCGCCAGAATCTTTTCCGGGTGAAAAATCACGCCCTCCCGTCCGTCGAAAATCGCTGTGTAAAATATTCCGGTCTCCACGATGTCCTGAAAGAAATGACTGCCGTATGAAAGTTCGGGCATGAACCCCGCTTCCGGTGAGGACACCTCACAGATGACCGCCATATTGCTCAATTCCGAAAATCGCACCGGCACTCCGAGCGACGGTGTTGTTGTCCCCCAACGTCCCGGTCCGATCAGCATCGCGTTTTTCCCTTTCATCGTGGTGTTAATCTCGCCGATCTTTCGCGCAATTTCATATTTATTCTGCTCGCTAAGCGGCGCGTACGCCCGCGCGTCGATATAAACCGCAAAGTCGATCGGCAAGCGCACATTTCCGCCCATGAAGCTGCCCTTCACCGAGAATATACAGTCCGCGCTGTCCGGAAGCTTCGGCATTTCAATCGACCGGCCCAGTCCCTTTGTCTGCAGCGGGCGGCATTGCAACAGATTGATCATAAACCGACCGTCCCCGGAGAAATTGACCGTAAACTCAATGTCGACCGGGTAATCGTAGACCTTAGAAAGAAGCGCGAGCATGTCCCGCATCACCGTCGGGAACCCGGTGTCCCGAAGAAGCTTCCGGAAATCAAAGATACGCGGCGCTTTTCGATGCGGGTGACCCAGCTCTCGAAGGCGCCTCGCCGCTTGGGCGTCAACGGTGGAGAACAGCTCCGGATCCGCCTTAAAATCCTGCTCGAAAAGCACCTCCAAGTCAACGCCGATCAGCGCGTTTTCCGCAAGTGAGATAACATCGGCGCCGTGCTGCGAATAGGTCTTTTGATCCTCGTAATCCATCGGGGTTAGGCGTGTCGGGCTGTCGAGGCAGACGATTTTGGCGTAGTCGCTGCCCGCCCGGTCGACCGCCCGCGTGCCGAGTCCGAAGACCAGCCGAAGCATTCCGGCATTCATATCGATATTTTCATCCCACACGTACAGGTTCGATGAGTTGCCGACGCCCGCGGCGTGCGGGAAAAAGAAATCACCGTGCCGGTCGCCCGATACCCGCTGGATGAGAATGGCCATCTGCTCATCCTTTTCAAAAAGGCCGCGGCTCATCCGGTATTCCAATGCGTCCTCATTCATGGTGCTCGCATAGACCGTTCGAACCGCCTGCTCAAATGCCTCGTAGCGCTCCTCGGGCGTACCCTGGTTGGCGCAAAAGACGCTCTCGTATTTTCCCGCGAAGGCGTTCCCGAAATTATCCTCCAGTAGCGAACTGGAACGCACGATGATCGGCGACTGACCGAAACGCTCGAGCATTTGAAGAAACTGTTCCCGGATATCTTTGGGAAAAGATCCGTTCAGGAGCTTTTCTTTGAGTTCGGAGGCGTATTTGTAATAGCCCTCCTCGGTCTTTTGCTTGATCCTTAGTCTCCACCATCCGTTCGCGACGATATACGTATAGAAAATGTCCGCGCCGAGATAAAAGGAGTCATGCGGCTCAAGAATCGAGGCGAATCGCTCCCGGTCCTCCTGTTCCAGAATCGCGCGCGCGACGAGCATTCCGACACTTTTTCCGCCGATATAACCGGTGCCGATTTCCCGTGACGCAATCGACAGGACATCTCCGAGCGAAAAGTACCGGTCGCACAATTCAAACATGCGCGACCCCTTACCAACCAGCATAAGCATCAAGAGCTTTTTGACCGGCTCCTGCTTTTCGAGCGGGAGGGAAAGCGCATCTCTCGCCTCATCGAAAGTTGCGTTCCAATGATCCAGCCGATCTCCGCCGCGCCGGATATTGCTGAATAATTCAACGGCTTCGGAGCTCGCCGTAATGCAAACGGCCTCATCTCCGCGAATCAGATGCGGAAAAAACATTGTGGGCGAATAGCGCTCCCACACCTTAAGCGGATGCACATACATCTTCCCGTTCACCCGATAAAGATCCAAGAGCAGCTGCGTCGTCTCCCGGATCCCCGCAATAGTGTTATACGTGTGCGCATCCCGCATGATTGCAAAGTACGCAAGTGTATCGAGTTCAAACAAATACGGACAGGTCACCTTGAAAAAGTTTCGGATCATCAGGTCCGAGTGCCAGTATTGAAGAAGGTCGGTCAGACAATCGAAAACGTAGAACGCCTGCTTCCCGGCCTCCTTAACGATGTGGTGAACCTCCGTCGCGAAAAACTCAAATCCCTGGCTTGCATCAATATGAATGAGTCCGACATCCGGGCTCTCCTCGATGATCGGCTCATGCGCTCCAAACCGCACATAGATCAGCTTCCGGCTGTCCAACTTCGCCCGCGCGACATACGGTCGAACCATCTCGATATAGTCGGAAACCGAATCGACCTGCCACACGACATTGTCGCCGAGGCGAAGGTGATCGATCGCTTGATCGAATCCCTGTAAACCGGTACTGACTTTATTGTGGATGACCATAGCGCGCCCCTCTCTGCCCGGAAGACACATTTACTCTCCAATATTTTCCATCCGCATACTCCTGGTGAATCCTGCTCGAAAAGTCTCCGAAATTACTTCAACAATATTCCGATATTGCGCGGAATGGCGGCATACCAATCATCCATCCCGAGCATAATAATTTTACGCCGTGCTTCTTCCGAAATGCTTTCAAACGGAGCTCCGTTTAAAATCATGTGCGTCTCTCCGGCGGAAAAAACCACCTCCTGCTCAAGTTTGTTCAGGTGTCCGTGATTCATCGGACATACCTCCTGGCATCTCAGGCAGTCGTAACAGGTGTGATGTACAGATTCCGGGAGCCAATCCGGAAACGGTTCGGGAGACTCATTCATCGCGGACAGACATCTCGAGTTGTCGATCAGAAACCGATTCTCCCGAATGGCTCCGGTCGGGCAATGATTCACGCAAAGGCGGCACTTCTCACAGATCGGCGCCATTACCGGACTTCTCCATGTATCGACCTCACAGGGCATATCTGAAAAATATGCAACAAGAGAAAAATTGCTGCCCATATCCGGAATGTAGGTTATGTTGTTGCGGCCGTATTCGGAAAGGCCGCTCTGAACGCCAAGTCGCTTCATCGGCAGATTAGATGCACGGTGGATTTGATAGCCGATTTTTTCGAGAAAGAATCTCAAATAGTGCTCCGCGCCTTCATAATCGGGCCGAACCAGGCATTTGACGACGTATTTCCTATCGTCCTTATGGAAGACAACATCCGCATAAAAGGGATGGCTCAACGCCAGAAGAATGACGGATCGGGCGGCAAATCCGGTTTCCGGAACATCATAACAGTAGAGGCTTTTCACAATCCATTGTTGAAAGCCGTTAAGCTCCGGGCTGCGGGCAAATTGCTCCAGCTCCCGCTTGAGATCCGGAAGTCGCCGAATATCGATAACTTGAAGCCTGTCTCCATGCACTGCGGCTTCTGCCTTCAAAGAATCAATCATTTTCTTGTCCGTGTTCTCTTCACTCGCCAATATTCACCATCCTCGTATACCTCCTCAGCGGATACTCCCCGTCGTGCGCCTCGCCGCTAAATACCGAGGACATATCGCCCGCTCGCATCACTCGAACGACCCCGCTTCTCAGGAGCAGATCCGTCAGTCGGGATCGCTGATCGGGCGCACATATGAGTCCCGCTGTCTGAAGATAGCCCTTCGTCTCGCGGAGAACCGAGAAGATATCCTTTTCGGGAAGTCTTTTCACGAGGCAATTTCCGAACATCTCCGAAAGTTCCAGGGTATGATCCGCGCAAACGGTCAGGCTGCTGTGCTCTCCCT